>JANNBD010000417.1:0-1999 GCA_031385105.1 Chamaesiphon sp. OTE_78_metabat_374 | reverse complement strand
ACGGTTTCCATCGCACACTTTTGGATATATTCATGGGCGCGGTGAATCGGGTTGCGGGTTTGGAAGCCCACGATAGTATTCCAGCCTTTTGCTTGAAACTCAGCGCGGGAGGCGACGGGATCGATTTGATACGTCGGAAATTGTGGATGTGCTTCTCGTTCTAGTAACCAGACAGCACCAGCTAAATTAACATCACCTTGGTCGTAAACTACCTTCACACCAGGATGCTTTTGATCGTCGGTGCGATAGACGTTAATTGCTTCTTGCTGCTTGTCGTAAGTATATTTCTCAGTTAATGCGAGTACGCCGACAAATCTACCTGCACTGTCATCGAGACGAATCAAGGTGCCAACTGCCAGTGGTGCCGCAACAGCTTCGGTAACTGATAAAGTGATCGGAATTGACCAAGGCAAACCGTCAGCTAGCCGCATATTTGGCACAACATTATTGTAATCCGCTGCCGCCATAAAACCAGTCAGTGGACTAAACGCGCCGATCGCAATCATCACTAGATCAGAAAATGCTCGTTCATCGAGCGCGACTCTTGGTAGACTATCAGCTTGACTTAGAAACTCAGCTTTTTGGGCAGGAGTGGCAACGCGGTTAACTAATTTACCGCCGTGGGGTGCAATACCAGAACGCTGACTCAAACTAATTTCCCTCGCAATCTTTACATATTTTACCAATTACTTTAGCAGCTTTTCAGCCTCTACCCGCACCAAAGAAGGAACGATCGCATGTTCAAATAGGCGATCCATTCGTGTCATACTAAGTAAGTTTCTGACTGGTTCGGCGATCGAACACAGATACAGATCCCCACCAGCAGTCCTCAGCATCTTCAATGCAATAATCAGCGCGCCCAAGCCCGAACTGTCGATGAAATTGACATCAGCGAGATCTAGCATCACGAAATTATTGCCCGATGCTAATAATTCGCTCACTTGTTGGCACAACTCATTTGCTTTTACGCCATCGAGGATGCCTGCTGGTTTGATGATCGTAAGCGGAGCAGTCATAATTAATGGTTTACGCAGGGAGGTTTGTGGGCGAGCTTTTGTGGTTGTCAGTGATGACCATCATTGATATTTGTTTTGTTCCGTGCTGTCTGCAAATGCAAAAACTTGGAACCAGTCTCAAGTTGTCGATCTAGCCTAGCTTTGAGCAAATCATCACATATGATTGCAAGATTTTGACAATACTAATATCATCTTCGATCGATGATCTCGATCGCATGGGCTGAATGACTGAAAATCCAGCGATTTGGTATAATTAGGCTACGGCTTGGGAGCGATCAATGATGGAACAACGCTTAACTACACAGCAACTTGAACAAATTGTCGGCGAAGTCGGCAGGCTCGCTCACCGCCAACAAGCAGAACTGGACCGAAATCAAGTCCAAGAAATTTTGCAAGAGCTAAATCTGCCACCCGAATTGTTGGATGAAGCGATGATTCAAGTTCAGCGCAAAGAGGCTCTGGCAAGAGAACGGAAGCGAAATACTGGTATTGCAATCGCCGGAATTACCGCCGTTGCTATCATCTTTGTAGGGACTAGTTTATTCTTCCAAAATCAAACTGATAAATTCGCGAAAATAACTGCTAGTCAAGATCGAATTACCCTCGTTCAAAGTGGTGAAAATTCAACGACAATCGATCGAGGCTCAGAGATTTCATATCAGGTGACACTCAAAGATGCACCCCTCAATGAAAGATTAAATCTTACCTGCAATTGGCTCAACCCCCAAGGACAAATCAACCATACAAATCGCTACGATACCAAGAACATTACTACGGCAGTCTGGAATACTCAGTGTCGTTACCAGATCCCCACTGGTGCTGCTACAGGTGCCTGGAAAGTCCAAATCTTAGCTGGCGATCGATTACTCAAACAATCACCTTTTGAAGTTAGATGAGTTCAGTAAACACAAAGTTAGCAATCAATCTGTAGGGTGGGCAATGCCCACCCTACAGATTGATTGCTAAACACCAAACTTGTAAAT
>JANNBD010000358.1:0-29470 GCA_031385105.1 Chamaesiphon sp. OTE_78_metabat_374 | reverse complement strand
TTTATCGGTGCAGCCTGGGCGGATTTTGGATATGCTGGCGTGATCGTCCAATCAATTCTAGTGACGATGCTGCTCTGGTTCTATCACCAGTGGTTTTTGACGCAGCGAAAGGTGCCTGTGGTGGTGGGACTTTACTCCACCTTAGCGATGTCTTGTACATCACTGTCTGAAGCAAACTTTCTCACAACACTGTTCACTTTTGGATTGGGATCGAGTTTCTTATTTTACTTTTTGCTCAGAGATTTCAAACTGAGGAACTAATTCACCAGTCCTCATAATTACAGGAACAGGACATTATTTAAAAATGAAGATCACACTTTTTTTTAGCTACTACAGCAATTATCTCCAGTCTTTGTATGAAAATGACCCAGCTTTGGCGAAACTACCATACAAACAGCAATTATCGCGAATATTAGCAGATAACTTTAGCTGGCCAGCGGCAGTATGTCAGCGACTAGAAGCAATGGGTTGTCAGGTGCAGGTCCTGATTAATGTTGAGTGTTTACAGCGCACTTGGGCTTCAGAAAATGGATATGAATTCGATCTTGAAAAATGGCAATATACTATTCCAGCAGAGCAGATTAAGCGGTTCTCGCCTGATATTATGTGGATCGGTTCAATGTTTAAATATTTTGGAGATTTTCTGGCAGAAGTCAGACCATACTGTCAGAAAATATTTGCGTGGGTGGCTTGCCCGATTACAAAGTCCTTAAATCTATCGCACATTGATTGTATCTTGACCTCTCACGCAAATTATCAATCTTACTTCAAGGAACAGGACCAAGCTGTCGAAATGCTGCTGCCGTGCTTTGAGCGAGATATACTGACTCGATCGAGGATTGAGTCTCCTGATCTAGATTGTAGCTTTGTCGGTGGGCTGTCATGGATCCACATTGAAAGAATTAATATGATCAAAATGTTGGCAGACCGGACACCGATTCAGATTTGGAGTGACTATCCCAAATTAATCTCTAGAGGAATTTTACAGCCAAAATTCTGGTCTGCCTATCTAAAACTTAGCGGGATCAAATCGAGGATTAATCCGAGTGTATGGGGGATGGATATGTATCGAGTGCTGGCTAGATCGAAAATTACAATTAATGTCCATGCGGAGGTAGCGTCGGGATTGGCGGGGAATATCCGCATGTTTGAAGCGACCGGAATGGGTGCTTTGCTGATCACTGAGGATGCGCCGAATATAAGGGAGCTATTCGAGCCAGGGAAGGAAGTGATTACTTACAAAAGTCCTGAAGATCTAGTGGAACTGATCAATTACTACACCGACAAACCCCAGGAGCGGACAGAAATCGCTAGAGCAGGACAAGCTAGAACCCTGAAAGATCACGATACAGTCCAGCGGAGCAAAGAGTTACTAGAAATATTCTCTCGCCATCTTAACTAATCTTATGAACGCTACTAAATTTCAAACATGGGAAGATGCCGTTGCTTGGCTGATATCCCAGCCAGAGCAACAGGAGATAGTCAAAGCCTGTTATTACGACACACCGCTAAAGTCCGCAGCAGATCGCTACTGGCTCAGTAGCGAATGGCAAGCAATCAGGGAGTTTTTGCCAGCAGCTTCGGGCACTGCCCTCGATATCGGTGCAGGCAACGGGATTGCTAGCTATGCCCTAGCCAAAGATGGTTGGCAAGTCGCCGCACTAGAACCGGATCCTAGCAATCTCGTTGGTGTTGGTGCCATTCGTCAATTAGCGAGTGAATCAAATCTGCCGATTGAGGTGGTTCAGGAGTTTGGCGAACAACTACCATTCCCTGACGCTCACTTTAACGTGGTTTTTGCCAGACAGGTGTTGCATCACGCTCGCGACTTACCCCAGCTATGTCGCGAAATTTGTCGAGTACTCAAACCAGGTGGTGTTTTTATCTCGGCGCGGGATCATGTGATTTCCAGCACAGCCGATTTACCAAAGTTTCTAGATGTTCACCCTCTTCACAAATTATATGGCGGCGAACATGCTTATTTACGATCGGAATATTTAGGCGCAATTGAGTCATCTAATCTAAAAGTCCAGCGGGTGCTAGATGCTTTTGATAGTCCGATTAATTATTCGCCCCATACTCTAGCTACCCTGAAGCAGGAGTTATCAAACCGACTTAATTTGCCTGTGGTCAGCATATTTACTAGTATTTTGCTGAGTAATCCGATCTTTCCTTATACGCTCAAGCTGTTGAGTAAATTAGATCGTCGTCCAGGCAGAGCGATTAGCTTTATTTGTTATAAAGCATGAATTAGTCTGTAAATACAACACGACTCATTCAGGTAAAGCATCAACTTAACATTGTAAATAATTGAGGTAAAAAGATGACAGATCCAGTGGTTAGTAAGCATTTGTTAGATAACTACAAAGACTATTATGAGGATGGGAATAATCCAGAAGGTGATGCTCACTGGCGGAAGATTGGGGCTATTCCGAAGGTCGATAATATTGTTTCTTTGTGCGATCGATACGCGCACAAATCAATTATCGAAATTGGTGCAGGCGAAGGATCTGTGCTGCAAGAACTATCAGAACGAAAATTTGCCGATGAGTTATATGCGATCGATATTTCAGAGTCTGGAATCAGAAAAATCAAAGCAAGACAAATCAATACTCTAAAAGAATGTCAAACTTATGATGGATATACGATTCCCTATCCAGATAATCGATTTGATATCGCAATTTTGACTCATGTTGTTGAACATTTAGAAAATCCACGAATGCTCATCTACGAAGCTAGCCGAGTTGCCAAACACTTATTTGTCGAAGTACCACTAGAAGACCATCTCAGACTATCGAATGACTTTGTGTTCGATCGAGTCGGGCACATCAATGACTATACGCCCAGAAGCATTCGACGTTTGCTTCAGACTTGTAATTTAACAGCATTAGATCAAGTGGTTACTAATCATTCTAAAGCTGTTCACATTCATCCTGAGGGCAAGAGCAACGTTGTTAATTATGAGATTAAGAATATTTTACTTAAATTCTTTCCTCGATTAGCAGTAAGCTTATTTACATACAATTCTGCATTGATTTGCAAGAAAGCAAACATTAGTTGACCAGAGCATCGATTTATTATCCGGTTGAGCTAACGATTATTTATCTAAAATTAATATGAAACGTGTTTTGATCACTGGAGCCGCAGGATTTATCGGTTCGGCACTGGTACCCGAATTGGAAAAAAATGGTTGTATTGTATCTGTTTTAGACAATCTTTCTTTTGGCAAACGCGAGTTGCTGGATATTCCTGAAGATCGATTCTTTCTGGGTGATATTACCAACAAAGATTTAGTCCAGAGGACAATCTCAAGTATCCAGCCCCAGTGGATTATTCATCTTGCGGCTATCCACTTTATCCCCTACTGCAATCAAAACCCCTATGAGTCAGCAAACATTAATATTCAGGGGACTATTAATGTCTTAGATGCAGCTAAAAAATTAGACTGCTTAGAGAAAGTTTTATTTGCTTCCACTGCGGCTGTTTATCCCATTGTCGAGACACCAATAGCGGAGACATTTATTACTAATCCATTGGACATTTATGGACTCAGTAAGTTAGCAGGCGAAAGATTGGTAAATGAGTTTTATTTAGAAACTAATATTCCCAGCATTGTCTGTCGATTCTTCAATGCGTTTGGACCAAGAGAGACAAATGCTCACTTGATTCCTGAAATTCATCGTCAGATAGTTGAGGGTAAGCGGAAAATTCAATTAGGAAACTTAGATCCACAGCGAGATTTTATTCATACATCAGATATGAGTTTAGCTTTAAGATTACTACTAGAAAAATTTGGTAGTGGGATCGACACTTTTAATATTGGCAGTGGGATTGAATACTCCGTCAGAGAAGTGGTACAGGCTTTTGAACGGGCAATCGGCGAATCGATCGAGATTCAAGTAGATCCAGCACGGGTTCGGAAGGTAGAACGACAACATCTATGTGCAGATATCCAGAAGCTAAGTGAATTTTTAGATTGGAAACCTGCAATTAGTCTCGATCGAGGAATTCAACAGTTGATTGACGATCCGCACACTGCATTTGCTTAAGAAATCGCTTCTAAGTCCAGTTTAAAATCTCTCAGAGTAGTCTCTAAATGGAAAAGCCGATTGCAATTAACATCAATCTTTCAACCTCTGGTAGTCGGCTTGGAGGTGCTGCAATTGCAGCGGGATTTAACTGTCGTCAGATGGCAGAATCTTTTCCAGTAGAACTGTGGAGAATGTGGGATCAGAATGAGGAATTCTATGCAGATAAATTAAAAGTAACTAATTTTAAAAGTGAGACAAGCTTCGATTTTCTTGGGAGTTTACCCCCAAAGAGACTCAGAGGATTATTTTTAGACAGTGATATTCTAGAGCGGGTAATGCTGGAACGTCCAAAGATTATTCATCTCCACAATCCGATTCCTAGTTTTGCGTTTGAAAGAATTGTCAGGCGAGCAGCCGAGGTAGGCACTAAGATAGTTGCGACAACGCATGGTTTTTATGAGATGATGTATCCGAGCTACGGGTTAAAACCATATGAGAAGTTTTTGTGGAAGCAGACTGTTACGAAACCAGTTGTGCGTTCGCTCAAATACATGGATGCAATTTTTTCGCTCTATCCTGAAGAAAAAACAATGCTGATGGATATGGGAGTTCCCGCAGCGAAAATTCATCTCACCCCAAATGGTGTCGATCCTTTTTTCCTGACACCTTCAACAGCAGCAGAATCACAGTTAGTTGTCAAAAAGTTTAACTTATCGCTTGATAACCCGATTCTGTTCTTTGTTGGTAATCATACTGCAAATAAAGGTCTGGCGACAGTGATGGAGGTAGCCAGTAAGCTATCTTCTCCTGCCACGTTTGTCATTGGCGGGAGACTGCTAACGCCGGATGAACCGAAACAGTGGCAGGAAAGATTTGCGCCGAATCAGCTTGTCAAAATAGTATTTACGGATTATCTGACAACGATCGAGCAAAGAGCGTTGTATCGACTATCTGATGCTTTATTATTTCCTAGTTTAGCAGACACTTTACCCTTAACGATTATTGAAGCGATGGCGACAGAACTACCAGTAATTGCTTACGACGTGGGGGGAATATCCTATCAACTTCAAGATGGTTGTGGAATGCTAGTCAAGTCTGGCGACTTTGTTGGATTTTTAGCTGCCGTAGAACAAATCATCGCCAATCCAGAGCTACGCACTAAAATTTCTAAACAGGCAAAGATTAGGCAAGAATCAATATTTTCTTGGGCAAGAACATCTAAACTAACAATTGATGTGTACGAGCAGGTAATCAATAATTGATCTTGACGTTGCTGAACTTGAAATCGCCATTAACTGGCAGGGGAAGTACCTTCTTCCCCTGCCAGATTTCAATGATTCGGCTCGTACTTTAGAGAGTAAGATCTGAAGCTAAAAATATCTGTCAATCAACTATAGCTGCACTCTGATTCATTTAAGCTTCATCACCATAGCAAAGAAACCATTTTCCAATCGAAATCTCATCATGCCAAGATGAATCAACTACATAAATCTTTGGGTAGGATTTAGAAAATTTTTCTAGCCACCAGTCTACCGAATTATTGTGAAAACTTTGAACTGTTTTCATCCACCCTTCATCTTTACCGCTTCTGGATACAGGCAGCATGTGGAAAGAAGCAGTCTTAGTAACTCGATTAGATTCAGCAACAAATTCTAAAATCCCTTCATTGGTGAAATGCTCTAAAGATCCAATAGAGTAAGAATAATCATAAAATTTATCAGCATATTTTGTGTCGATTGCGTCACCGACTTTCACATGTGTACTAGAAATACCTCGCTCTATTGCCTTACTAATTAGTAGGTCGGAAATATCAATCCCATAAGCTTCTATGCCGGGGAATTTAGAGACTATCTCCATTGTTTTACCTGTCCCACAAGCAATATCTAAGACCTTACCCTCACAGTTTGCCATCAGAAACTGAATCTCAGACCAAACACTCCCTTCCCCCCAAGTATCTAAGTATGCTGCCATTTTAGCATTCCAGTAGATATCTAAATCCTGAGAATTTGTGGTGGCAGATGACGAGTTTTTTAAAGAGACTAAAGATCTCTTTAATTTCTTGGCCGATGACAAGATTATTGGTGGAGTAATTTGCTTGATGATATTATTCATAATAGTTATCGTAAAAATATTACGCGCCCAAGATATTAACTAAAGATTGAGATTGACTACATTCTCGATCTTAGCATTATCCTGTTACTCGGCTCTACGCTAAGAAGCTGATAAAAGTAAGCTAATTAGCTAGCCGCATTTGCTCAACTGCTTTAGTGTAGATTCATCAATTTCATCTGCGGCTCGATCTCTTTGCCTACCTCGTGTTCGTTACCATAATTGCTAGTCAAATCATCAACTTTCGAGTGTTGATAATAAACGCATCGATGAAGATTGACATTCTATCAATCTTCATTGGTGCTGGGTACTAAGTGTCGGTAATCTCAATTTACACATTTGGCTTGTGGATCGATCGAATCTACCTGTAACACCGAGGTACAACGACAGGAAAAATCCACTCGATTTTTCCTAATCTTAAGTTCCTGGTAATGCGCGTAATCGATCGGTCAAATGCGATCGATCTGCGAGTACTTTTAATAATGGGCCATGTTTGCCAAATTCGACAATGCTAATACTCGCCACAGGCATCCCCAGACGATAGCGAAATCGTCCCGCATCAATACCTAGCAGACTGCACAAGAGGATCCGAATCGTCGCTTTGTGGGACACCAGCAAAACATTTCCCGTAGCGTGGTGCTGGCTAATTTCCTCGACTACGGCAAGAGCGCGAGCCGCAATTGTCATCGCGGATTCCCCATCTGTGGGTGAGTTCCAACCAGGATCTGCCAGCCACCGCAGATAATCATCATGATATTTCTCATCAACTGTCGCCACATCATTACCCTCCCACTTGCCGTAGTTGATCTCCCGCAGTCCATCGCGGATTTGCAGCTCCATCTTGAGCGCGTTAGCCAAAGGCTCTGCTGTCAAGATGGCGCGTTCCATCGGGCTACAATAGATCGCTTCCCAGGCAGTGCTGGCATAAGCTTTGGCAAATACTTCGGCCATTTCTTCCCCATCGGCGGTTAAGCCTGGATCGATCGATCCGCAAAATAGATTACCGCGACTAGAGGCAGTTTGTCCGTGACGAAGAAAGTAAAGATTTAGAGTCATAGCCAGTAAGTGTGCCTATCGGCATCAGGATTTTCAGGATTTAGGGATGAACAGGATTAGGGTATTGGTGTGGATCGGATCCTCTAACCATTTTCGCATCATTCAAGTCATCTAAATGCCGATCGAGATTTTAGAATTTTTGACACCCACCAACACATTCATCCTGTTCATCATTGACATCTTCTAAATCTCGATCGAAACTCTGCTAATATTAAAATCATAGACAAGCTAAAAGACTAGCTTGTTTACATGCTTCTTGGAATAATAAATTGCCAGGAGTGGGTCGAACCCCACTTTTTTTGTTGTTTACTCCTGTTCACAAGCACGATCTAAGGTTCTGGTAATGTCCTCAACTACGAGTGGTTGCATTCCCCTAGAAACGAATCGAGACAAGCTTGAAACTAGTTACTACTTGATTAGTTTTAGTTACTACCTATCTTCAACCACTACCCATACTAGCCACTAGTTCTTTAGCTACATCTATGGCTCATCCCCTCATCCCCCAAATTACCGACATTGCCAACCCAATCGCCGCAGAATTGGGGCTAGAAGTAGTCGCAGTCGCCCTGCATACCCACGAACGGCCACCCTCACTGCGGATCGACATCCGTAATCCAACCGAGGACACTGGATTACAAGACTGCGAACGTATGAGTCGCGCTCTGGAAGCTGCCCTAGATGCCACAGAGGTGATCCCGTTTGAATATGCGCTAGAAGTCTCCAGTCCTGGGACGAGTAGAGAGCTGACTACCGATCGCGAGTTTAATGCATTTAGTGGCTTTGCAGTCCAAATAACTGCCAAAGACTCCGCTGATGGTAAACCTAAATGGCAAGGAAATCTCGTTCGTCGGGATGAAACCACAATCTATTTGAACAAAAAAGGACGCATGATCGAAATTTCCAGAGAACTAGTCGAGAAAGTTTCACTGGACGATGTAGAGACTGTTAGTTGAGAACTGATATCTCAATCAGTTACACCGTTTTAACATTTGATGTTAATGGCTGCGGTTATTAATCGGAGCTATTAACATTCGCCAAACGTTTCATTGCGGTAGCTTCTTGATTAAGAAGCTACCGCTCCGCGCTTAATATCTCTCTCCCTCTAATAATATGGCAAAAGCTAAACAACCAAAAAGTAACGTCAGTCTGCCTCAATTGAGAGTAATGATTGATGAAATCAGTAAAGACCGCAACTTACCCAGTTCTGCTGTTCAGACAGCGTTGCGGGAAGCTCTCCTCAAAGGCTACGAACGCTATCGCAGATCGCAGCATTTAGATCAGATGCAATTTGAAGAGGATCATTTTGATAACTTCGATGTATTTCTCAATCTTGATGAGGAAGCTTTCCAAGTTGTGGCGACTAAAACAATCGTCGAAGAAGTTACCGATGAAGATCGGGAGATTTCATTAGAAGAAGTCAGAAATATTCTTCAGCAAGACGATTCCGAAGATTCAACTCAAATTGGTGATTCGGTTGTTCTCGACGTGACCCCAGAACGCGAAGATTTTGGTCGGATGGCAGCGATTCAAGCCAAACAAGTTCTGGCTCAAAAACTCCGCGATCAACAGCGCAAAATTATTCAAGAAGAGTTTGAGCAATTTGAAGGTACTTCCCTCAATGGTAAAGTACTCAGATTTGAACGTCAGTCTGTAATTTTATCGGTAAACAGTAGCTTTGGACAGCCAGATGTCGAGGCTGAACTGCCCCAAAAAGAACAGCTACCCAACGATAACTATCGGATTGGACGCACATTTAAAGTCTTTCTCAAGAAAGTCCGTGAAGGCTCCCAACGTGGCCCTCAACTGCTCGTCTCCCGTGCCACAGCAGGATTAGTGGTTGAACTATTTGCCAACGAAGTGCCTGAAATCGAGGAAGAACTAGTCCGCATCGTCGCAGTTGCCCGCGAAGCCACTCCAACCTCCCGTCACGTTGGCCCCCGCACCAAAATCGCGGTAGACACCTTAGAAGGTGATGTAGACCCCGTAGGAGCCTGCATCGGCGCACGGGGTGCGCGGATTCAAGTGGTGGTTGGCGAATTGCAAGGCGAGAAAATCGATGTAATTCGGTGGTCGCCGGATCCGGCTACATATATCTCCAACGCCCTCAGTCCAGCAAGGATTACGGAAGTTCGACTAGTCAATCCTGAAGGTCGTCAGGCGCATGTATTAGTACCTGTAGACCAGTTGAGTCTAGCCATTGGCAAGGAAGGACAAAACGTCCGGCTAGCGGCAAGATTGACTGGTTGGAAGATTGACATCAAAGATGTTGATAAATACGATCCCGTCGCGGCAATGGCAGAAGTGGAATCTCAACGCCAATCTGACTCAGAATATCAATCTCACTATCAGCCTGATTATCAAGATGCTGGGTATGTCGAGGATGGTTATTAATTAATAGTCAAAAGTAACGTGGGATGGTCGGTTTTCCATACCATCCAACTACAGCAAGAAAAGACGAGGGAAACCCCAAGACCGCACTTCTTGCTATTGACTATCTTCTGCCATCATTAATTCGACAAAATTAGTATATACTTCACCCTTGATAAAATCGGGATGTTCGAGAATGCGTTGATGAAAATCGATCGTGGTGGGGACACCTGTAATCGCATACTCCCGCAATGCCCGCCGCATCCGCCGAATCGCCATATCTCGATCGACTCCCCAGACGATTAATTTGCCAATCAGGGAGTCGTAAAAAGGTGGAATCTCGTAATCAGTATACACGTGGGAATCAATCCGCACCCCTGGGCCACCTGGAGCCAGATAGCCAGTGATTCTACCTGGGCAGGGGCGGAAATTGTAATTAGGATCTTCGGCATTGACGCGACACTCGATCGAATGTCCCTTTAATATGACTTGATCCTGGGTGAGCGAGAGCTTTTCACCTTGGGCGACCCGAATCTGCTCGGCAATTAGATCCAATCCGGTAATCATTTCCGTCACCGGATGCTCGACTTGAATTCGCGTATTCATCTCCATGAAGTAGAAATCCCCATGCTTATCGAGTAGAAATTCCACAGTGCCAACTCCAGCATAATCGATCGACTTGGCTGCGGCGATCGCTGCTGCTCCCATTTTCTGACGCAGGGCAGGACTCAAGGCTGGGCTGGGGGCTTCTTCGAGTAGTTTCTGGTGCCGCCGCTGGATCGAGCAATCCCGTTCCCCCAGATAGATCACATTGCCATAGTTATCGGCTAGAATCTGAAACTCAATATGGCGCGGACATTCAATAAATTTCTCGACATATACACCCCCATTCCCAAAAGCAGCTTCCGCTTCACCCTGGGCAGCATAATACAGCCGCACCAAATCTGCTTCTTCATGTACCAAGCGCATTCCCCGCCCACCGCCGCCAGCGGTAGCCTTGAGCATCACCGGATAACCAATTTCACCAGCGACTTTTAGAGCTTCTTCGGCATCAGCGAGGAGTCCATCACTTCCAGGCACTGTCGGCACACCCACTCGCTTCATTGTTTCCTTGGCAGTAGATTTGTCCCCCATTGCCCGCATTGCCGCTGGAGAGGGGCCAATAAACGTTAAATGGTGATCGGCACAGATTTCTGCAAACCGAGCATTCTCAGCCAGGAATCCATAGCCAGGATGAATCGCCGTTGCATTCCGAGTCAATGCCGCTGAGATGATATTGGGAATATTGAGATAACTTTTACTACCAATCGGCTCGCCAATACACACCGCCTCATCAGCTAGCTGCACATGTAGAGCTTTGCGATCGATCGTTGAATGCACGGCGACTGTCCCAATCCCCATCTCGCCACAGGTACGAATGATTCTCAGAGCAATTTCGCCCCGATTGGCGATTAAGATTTTAGAAAATGACATTACGATTACGGGTTCCTAAACTTACGAGAGGGGGAATTTTCAGGCGTGCTTGGCTTTATTTTACCTTGCGATCGGACCCCCACCGCAATATCTATGGTGATTAACAGCAATATCTAGAGGACGGATAGTAATTTACATCCGCCGATCTGTGAAATTGCAAAACTATTTACCAGCCACTGTAAAAATAGCAGTATTCAGATCGATCGATTGCTTTGAGCGTTTTTCTAGTAGAGTTGACTGCAAAAAAGATCGCGCCTAAAATTAATCCGACAACTGCAAAATAGACTCCAAACAGGCTGCTAAGTAGATAACCAGTAATAAAGTCAATCAACATTGCTATTGCTAAAATACTGAGGATATCTTTTAATCGATCGAGACTGAGTAGGATAACGGTATTGAATAAGCCGATGGCAAATAATAGATAGCCAATACAGGCAAAAATGGTCAAAATATTATCGCTTTGGCTGCGCTGAAGCATCGATAGTAGTGCAAGTGTCAGTGAGATTAATAGTCCAAAATATAATAGAATACGTTTGATTGATGACCAGTATTTGCGTTGAAGCATCCAGCTCAAACTATCTGCCTCAGCCAAAGTCATTGATTTTGCTCGACCGTACCAGTAGGTGATCAGTTTGTAGCTGCAATATTCAACTAGCGGCACAATTAGCAGGAGATTTAGTAATGCTAGATCCATACTATCCTGATAGCCCAAATTATGCTGTGAGCCGATGCTGTAGTGGCCACCAATCGCCGTGTTTGCAACTAATCGATCGGCAAAAATAAAGCCAAAGTAAGCAATACCATATAAAAAATATGGAACTAGTAAATAGACTAAAACGCTCAAATGTGGTAGAGCAACTTGTTTGCCAAACTTAGGTCTAATCGATCGATACTTAACTCGATTAGAGACAAATAAAATTAGTAACAAGATAAATGCGATCGAGATCATCACCACCTGTGATTCTAGGGCACTCAGCTTGACAAATACTCTCAAGATAAAGAAGCAACAGGTAATGCCAATTAAGATCGCTGGTGCTGCAAATCGATACTGGAGTCCAACGATCGCAAATAGCATCCAAATTGTACTCAGAACGACATAATAGATACCCGCAATGATGATGTAACTATCAGCAGCTAAACCCTGATAAAACCCAAAGACAATCCCAATCGAACCTAGCAAAATAGTTGTAAATATTCCCATCAGCAAAATAGGAATACAAATGCGGTTAGCCTGAATTGGATCTTTTAGTCCCATGTAAAATAAGCCACGGCGGCTAATCATCTGCACGAAGCCACTACTAGTAATCAGACTAGCCATCGTCACAAATCCAAATAGGGAATTTAGTCCTGGGGGTAACAGATCTACCTTCTTCTCAACAGGTAAGTAATTGAGAATTAATAGAATGATAAATGGAATTGTATAAACAAAGCTATGAGAGAATTGCGATATAAAAATATTGATTTCGTCAATTAATTCGATCTTTTTCCTAGTTGGTTGATTAGCAGGTTCAATGAATGGAAATTGATCTCGTTGGGCATAGATAAACTGACCTAGCACCAGCGCATCCCGACAACCAAATTCGATCTCGATCGCTTTGTCTGTATATCCCAGTGCTTCAACTATGGCGACGATTTCCCACGGATCGCAAACATTGGGATAATTAGTATAAATTGAATTAATTAAATTCTGAAGTGAATGATTTGTCATAATTTGTCTGCAATCTTCAACTCCAAAATTCGCGATTGCCGAATTAGGTGGAGATAAGTATCAAAATAGGTTTGAATGCACTTGCTTTGTGTGAACAATTCTAAGCCACGCTGTCGAGATTTTTTACCTAGATCGATCCGTTCCGCGCGAGTTAAACTTAGGAGCCTGATGATTGCTTCCGCTAAGGCAATTGGTTGACTTGCTGGCACAAGTAAGCCAGTATCACCCAGTGCTTCACTGACACCGCCAACATCAGTAGAAACGATCGCTGCTGCACATAACATCGCTTCAATTACAGCATAGGGAAAACCTTCTGAAATACTTGACATCGCCACAATATCGGCTTCCCCATACACTTGCCACGGTTCATTTGTAAAGCCTGCAAAATTGATTGTTTGTTCTAATTTATGCTCTTTAACTTTTGCCTGACAGCGAGCATAGTAATCTAGATCTGATGGCTTACCATAGAGTCTAAATTCAACGTCAGGAAAACGATCCCGCACAATTGCCGCAGCTTCAATCAGGGTTAATTGTCCTTTAAGTGCAAAAATCAGTCCCATGTTGATCACAACTGGGTGGTGATTGGGGGGATGATCTTGCGGTTTGAATTTCTCTGGATCCGCACCATTATAAATAACTTTGATTCTTGTTGGTGGCACCTCCCACCACTGTTCCCAGCGGGTATTGTAGTTACAGACAGGCGAAACTAAATCGGCAAAATGATAATTTAATTTCACGACGGCACCAGCTAGGTGGTGCAAGAATCGGCGCACAAAAATCGAGGGGATTCCTGTTCGGAGGTTGAGATACTGTTCGCGAATATTAATTCCATGTTCGGTCAGTAAGTAGGGGATTCCGTATTTAATCTTGCCAATTACACCAGGTAGCCCACAGTAGCTGGCTGATGAAGAATGAATTAGATCGACAGGTGGAATTGGAACGTGTAAAGGAATAAAGAGTCGATACAGTAACTTGAGCGTTTCAGTAATTTCACCAAGGGTAATTTGATCGGGTTTAATCTGTGTTTGCCAAGCGGTCACAATCAACTTTTGAAAACTTGTCCATACCTCGATCGACATCATTGTTTGATGATAGTCATAGCGCAAAAAATATTCGTGAATGCTTACGAATGTCTGCCCCAAGGTTTCAATGTCTAACCGCTCTGGGGTGAGAATTCCCGTTAGTAGCTGCTCAAATAACGGCACAAACTGGCGATCGATTGTGCCCCCAGTAGTGGCTATTTTGCTCTTCAAGGCGCGAGAAAAGGGAAATCTCCACCCATACTCGATCGGATCTTCCATTCCCCACAGCGGTACCTTGATTACTTGAGTGACATTCGCCGCGAGTGCATACTGTTGGGTCAAATAAGGGTTGGCGATGATCGCCATAATCTTGAAATCAACTTCTGGCATCTGCTGGGTCAATTCATGGCACCAAGTACTTACACCCCCGCCCAAAAATGGGTAGGTACCTTCGGTGGTAAGGAGGATGCAGGGTTTCATAATTAGTGAATAGTGGACAGTGGATCGTGGATAGTTACCAATAACTCTTCAAGCACTTGCTTAGAATTAGCCAATTTACTTCTATTCACTATTCACGATCCACTATCCACTAAACCACTACTTCGGAAAATAAACCGTACCAATTTGTCCAATCAAAGCAGTTGGTTTGGGATTGGTAAATTCGACTTCAACAAGTTGAGTCGATCGATCAGTTTGTGGTATAATATTGGCAATTATTCCGCCCAGCTCCTGGCTGTCGATCGCCATTCCGACTTTGACAATGGTGCGCTGGCCAATTTTGAGCAATCTCGCGACTTGTGGTTCTAGATCTAGACCGATTTTGAGTTTGCTGGGGTTGGTCATACTGACGAGCCTAATCCCTGCCGATACCCGATCTCCTGTGGATAGCGGTATCTCAGTGGTCGTACCAGCAATTGGTGCTGTGACATTGACGGTTGTAGGTTCGAGGATTGGCTGTTGATTAGTTGACAGACTTTTGGCGGTAATCAACGGAATTTTAGGACTTTGAAGTTGTTTTAATCTGATCTCGATTTGTCTTCGATCTGCTTGAGCTGCTTGAAGTTGGGTTCTGAGCTGATGTAGTTGTCCAGCTTGTTCTTTGAGTGCGAGTTGTTGCTGGAGCTGCGAAGATTTAGTTTGAGCGGCTTGTTTGTTCGTGGCGACTTCGGCAGCGGCGACCGCACTATCATAATCAGACTGGGAAATATTTAGATCCGCGCGGGCGACTGTCATCTCTTTTTCGGCTTGTTCCAGCCGCTCCAGCGAGATTGCACCTTCACTTTGATACTGAGCCAATCGTTCATGGGTGGCTACTGTTCGATCGTAGATTGCTTGGGCACGAGTAATCGCTTCGCGCTTCTGATTGAGCAAGAATTGATTTGATCGATCTGTCCCAACGGTAGTTGATACACTTGCATTAGCAACTTGAGCGCGAAGGGGGGCAATGTTTTGTTGGTAGTTAACGATTGCTAATTGAATCGTTTTGATCCGTCCAATCGCTGCTTGCTGTTCGCCCAGCAGCAACTGCTGCTGCTGAAGAACTTGCTGCTGCTGCTGAGAAGCTTGTTGAAATAATGATTGCTTTTGTCCGGCGATGACTTGTCGCTGCTGAAGAATCTTGACTTGATTAGCTTGCTCGGCATCGATGTTCCGAATCGTCAATAATCGATCGCCAGCTTGTACTGACTGTCCCACTTTCACGTAGGTTGCCACAATCGATCCGGGGATGCTTGCATCAATTTTGGTGATGTGTAACGGTTCTATTTTGCCCGTAAAGGGGAGATTATGGATCTGCTGAGATCGATCCTGACGACTGGGTGGATTGGCAGGTTTTTTTAAGCCCTGACGGAGTAGATACAGCGAAAAAGTCAGCCCCAATCCCACTAATACTAGTGCAGCAGCTTGATACCATCCGATTGACTTGCGGGCTTGTCGGGTGGCAGTAACATTTAAAATTAATTCAGAAGGCGGATCGAACTCAGAATTTGGGGTGATGGATTTGTGCTTATTGATGCCAGTTAATTCCAACCCGCCCGGATAGTCCATCCGAATCAGCGGCTGACTGTCTGTCCCCTGAGAGTTTCGATCCAATAATTTGGTAACAGCTTTGTTAGGAACGAATTTTTCAAACAATCCAGGGGCAATCTGCATGTAGCCACGATTGACAAATCGCACTGCATCACAAATCTCCTGCGCGGGGGCACCTTTGAGAATATAACCGTTGGCACCTGCATAGATCGATTTGGCGACATACTCATCGCTATCGTGACTACTGAGGACTAAGACTTTGGTCTTGAGCGAGCTGTGAGAAATAATTTTGGTGGCAAGTACCCCATCAATATCGGGCATCTCCATATCCATGAGCACGACATCGGGAAGCAGTAATTTTACCTGCTCGATCGCATCATAGCCATTGTCTACCATGCCGACGATATCAAAGTCCGGCTCAGTCTCCAGCAAGGACTTTAGCCTTTCTCTAATGCTCTTCTGGTCATCTACCAGGAGAATGCGAATCATGTCCAATTCCTTAGTGTTGTGATACTTTTACCAATTGACTGATGTTTCTGTTGTTCGAGCCACCCAAAGGTTTGAAAATATATGCTTACAACATATATTAATATTATTACCGATTTGGGTGATCTCGATCACTTACATTTTGCTGCTCAAGGGTTCATGCTTTCACCGCTCCCAAATATTTATCATCAGATAGCCACAATAGATACATTAGATACATTACAAATACTATTATTGTGCTTGTAGCAATTATCACTCGAAGCAGTGGATTTTTACTGGGGATGAGATCACAGCTTACTCCTTTTCGGTCAAGTGGCGGACTGGGGGACGGGGAGGGGAAACTGAATTTACTATTCACTAAACCACTAAACTGCTAAACCACTAAACTCCCTCCAACACATCAATAAAGCTCGTGGGACATGAAAACAACCTTTCCATTTGCCGCCTTTGAGATCCAATAATACTTCACCTTGTCGATCGAGATAGCCAAACCACTCGCCATGTTCGGGATCGGCAAAGTGTGTCCAGGTATATTCGTGGACTCGTTGATACCAAGTCCAGCATTCTTCCCTCCCGGTGAGGCGATAGCCCATTGCCAAGGCGACGAGGGTTTCTACATGTACCCACCACAGCTTTTGATTCCATTCCAGTTGTTGGGGCGGATGTCCGTCGGCATCCATGAAGTAGTAAATTCCCCCATATTTTTCATCCCAGGCAAAGTTAAGGATATTTAACACTACATCTACGGCTTGGTTGATTGTAGCTTTATCCTGACGACGATTGGCGATATCCATAATAAACCACATCGCTTCGATCCCGTGCCCAGGATTGATTGAGCGTCCTTCAAAGCAATCCACATGACTACCATCAGGGGCGACATTTTCAAACATTAGCCCGCGCTCTTTGTCGAGAAAATCATTCATCACTTCCTGGACAGTCAGATCCAAAACTCTGTCTAGTTCTTCACTCGGCAGTAGCCACGACATTTCCAGCGTCAGGTTAGCTAGAATCATCGGTACCGCTAAAGATTTAAGCGATCGAGTCCCAGGATACGTTTTATTATATCGACCCTTGGGATCGTCCTTGCGCCGCAAAACATTTTGATAGGCTTGGAGGGCGATATCTTTTGCCCAGGCTTCCCCATCGGCAAGAGCATATTGACTGAACGCCATTGCCGCAAAACAGTCGGAGAAAATATTGTAAGGCTGAATTAGCGGTTGTCCCGATCGATCGAGTGAAAAGTACCAATTTCCCTGGGCATCACGTCCATGTTCAGCCAGGAAGTTGGCACCATGTCCAGCAATCTTGAGCCAGTCGCTGCGCGGCTCCACCCGATTGTAGAGCATCGAGAACGTCCACACCTGGCGATTTTGAAGCCAGATAAATTTATCTGTATCGTACACCTTGCCAGATCGATCGAGACAAGTAAAGTAACCACCTTTGTCCCAATCGATCGAGTTTTGCTCCCAAAATGGCAATACATTATTTAGCAGCGTATCTTTGTAAAGCTGCGCCAGTTCCTTAAAGTCGTAGTTCATGTTTCAAGAGTTCGGAGTTCGGAGCACCTTTTCAAAACAGTTTCGGGTTTAGAGAATCAGTAACACTGATTTTCAATCGACGTTAGTGTTATAACTGTCTTGATTCGCTAAACCCTCGGGGAACCCGAGGAGCGCGAATCGCTATTCACTATCTACTATCCACTAATTTGTCCAACGCTTACTTACTAGTATCTCACGGTAGCCGCGATCCGCGCCCACAGGCAGCCATCAACCAATTAGCTGATCGATTACAGTCACATCTAGAAACAATTGCTCCAGGTAACTCAGCGATATTAGTCAGCACAGCCCAACTAGAATTGGCAGCCAAGCCGCTACATTTACAGATTGATGATTTTGCTCGTCAATGTGCAGAGATCGGGATTAGGCAGATAGCCATCCTACCGCTATTTCTAATTCCTGGCGTGCATGTAACAGAGGATATTCCTGCCGAGGTAATCCTGGCAACCGAAAAGATTGGTGATGTAGTGAAATTAGTAGTCGCACCCTTTCTGGGTGACGATCCTAACTTTGCCGATTTGTTCGGGGCGAACCGTTCGTCATTGCCAAGTCAGAGTATGATCTTGGCTCATGGTAGTCGAAAAAGTGGGGGCAATGAGATCGTCGAACAACTAGCCAATCGTCTAGATCTGGCAGTAGCTTATTGGTCAGTAACACCAAGTTTAGCTGATACAGTGGCTCAATCGATCGCTACAGGTGCCACAGAAATCGGAATTCTACCTTATTTCCTATTTCCAGGCGGAATTACTGATGCGATCGAGAAGTTGGTTGCGGAACTAAGAGCGCAGTATCCGCAGGTACAATTACAATTGGGTGAACCGATCGGGAATAGTCCTGAATTGGTTAGTACGATCGGTAAAATATTGGGATCGATCTAAAAATTAGTGCAAGATCCAGACAGGGCCATGATTGGTAAAGTTTATTTAGTTGGTGCAGGGCCTGGAGATCCAGGCTTATTGACGATTAAGGGTAAGATCCTATTAGAATCTGCCGATGTCGTAATTTATGATGCCCTAGTTAGTGCCGAAATCCTGGCAATAATCTCGCCCCATGCGGAGCAAATCGACGCAGGTAAACGGATGGGCAGACATTCCCTGTTGCAAAACGAAACTACCGAGCTACTAATCGCCAAAGCTAGAGAACAGGCAATTGTGGTGCGGCTCAAGGGCGGAGATCCGTTTATCTTTGGGCGAGGCGGGGAAGAAATGGAAGATCTGATCGCGGCGGGGATACCTGTCGAAGTTGTACCTGGAGTAACTTCAGGAATTGCGGCTCCAGCCTATGCTGGCATCCCCCTCACTCATCGTAATCATAGTTCTTCAGTTATTTTCGTAACTGGCCATGAGATGGCTGGTAAGTACCGTCCTGGCGTTAACTGGAGCGCGATCGCTCAAAGTGCTGAAACAATTGTAGTGTACATGGGTGTTCACAATCTCGATCGGATTACCCATGAGTTGATTAGGGCAGGGCTGTCACCTGATACCCCGATTGCCCTGGTTCGCTGGGGCACTACACCTAGACAACAAGAACTAGTCGCTACTCTAGCCACAGTAGTCGATCGAGTTGAACTAGAGCAATTCAGCGCACCATCGATCGCAGTAATTGGGAATGTAGTAAAACTCCACGATACGCTGGGTAGTCTATACTCGCCCAAATAAATAATTTAAACACTACAACATGCGTTAATACCTAGAATGCCTACGATTAAAATCGTGGCTCATAATGCGAAGTCTGCCTGCGCGGACTAAAAACTAATATTAGTCCGCGCAGGCGGACTTTGCATCACCAGCAGCGACTTTAGTCGCAGGTTCATTAGTTAGCCGAGTTGTCTCGATGCCAGCTTTTCAAAGTGTGCCTGAGTCTGATGCAAGAATACTTCGCGACTGTCAATGGCATTTGTCAGCGTCGGAACTAGATTGCGAGCTTGAAGTGCCATGTGCATTTGGAGGTGGGCTACATAGTCACTCATTTCTTCACCTGCGGCTAGTTGAGCGGCGAGGTTTGTCTGTGCGAAATTATTTTCTATCACCGATCGCTCTCAGAAATTAAGGGTTGGTATCTATAGCTGCAAATCTATCACACCCGATCGGCTCTGACTGGAGCCGCGCAACGAAGTTTAACAAATTTCGACAGATCTCACCTATCACCATTAGTACTCTGTGGACACACAACGTAATCTATTGCTAAATTGGGTTGGGGACAATATCCCAATTGCCAATCCCTTCCAAATCCTATCTTGATTTTTTGTATGAAATGGCTAAAACGTCATCTCGCTAAGGCAATAATAATTGCCGTCGTGATTATTGGGATTAGGTTTACTCAAGATTTGGAGGATTGGAGTAAGCTCCTCAACTATCAACCATCGCCAGCAGTTGCGAGACTTGCGACGACGGCAACGATGACGGATACCGCCCGTCGGTTATTCTATGTCAATAATCCCACGATCGAAAGCCAAAAATTGTCGTTGAACCTGTGTAAGAGTTCTGAGCATACGATCATACTAGGCTGCTATGTGCCCAGTAGGGGAATTTTCCTCCAAGAAGTCGTAGATCCCAGGTTGCAGGGGGTCATGGAAGTTACCGCAGCCCATGAAATGCTCCATGCTGCTTACCAACGAATGTCCCTGCTGGAACAGGCGCAAATTAATCGGCAGTTACAATCGGCATTGGCAAAACTTCAGAATCCGCGCATTTTGAAGCTAGTCGAGACATATCGATCGCAAGATACTCGATCGGTGGATAATGAGCTGCACTCAATTTTGGGAACTGAAGTACTCGCTCTCAGCCCTGAGTTAGAATCACATTATCGCAAATATTTTACAGATCGATCGGTGATTGTGTTGCTATCAGAAAAGTATGAGCGAGTATTCACTGGACTACGCCGCAAGGCTAAAACGTTGAATGTCCAGTTGGGTGAGCGGAAATTAGCCCTGGAGCAACTAGCAGCACAGGTAAAGCAAGAAGCTACTTCAGTTGACGCAGAAAGATCGAATCTCCAGAGTCTAATTGCCAGTAGTCCCCAAGCTGATAATAATTTCCGCGTGTCCAACTTTAACGATCGAGTCAATAGCTACAATCAACTAGTTGCAAGGCTTAGAGATCAAACTGAAACCTACAATCAAATGGTTAACGAACATAATTCCATTGCGCTGGAAGAAAAGTCCCTAGTTGAGTCGTTAGAAAATAAGTAGAAAGTAGGGTGTGTTATCCCGCAAGGGTAACGCACCATCCGGGTTCAATCAGAGGATTGGTGCGTTTTGCTGGCGCAGAAACATACCCTACGTGAGGAAAAAATTGAAGTGCGGAATATTGGGTTGATAGTCGATAGTCGATCGTTGTATAGTTCTAGCCTAAAGCCTTCCCCACTACTAACCCCTGAAATCACATTGGATCGCCTGATTACCATCGCCCAAAAATTTGCTAACTCTAGCCACGTAAAGGATGTTCGCGCCTTTGGCAGTGGCAATATTAATGATACATTTCTCGTCACAGTAGCAGATGGTGCCGAGCCGCATTTTGTATTACAGCGGATTAATACCCACGTTTTCTTGCAGCCTGAACTGGTGATGCAGAATATGCGGATCTTTACGAACCATATTTGTGACAAGTTGCAATCTGAGGCAAGCAATCCTGAACGACGCTGGGCAGTACCACAGGTATTATTGACATCTGAAGGGCAAGACGGCTGGCTCGAACCCGATGGTACCTATTGGCGGGCGATTAGTTTTATCGATGATTCGGAATCGATCGATATTATTAAAGATATCGAACATGGGCACGAAGTGGGCTATGCCCTGGGCAGATTTCACTCGCTGATCAGCGATCTCGATCCTACTCAACTAGCCGATACATTGGCAGGATTTCATATTACGCCCCAATATCTCAAATATTATCAGCGGGTATTACCGACATATACGGTGGAGGTAAATCCTGAAGTAGATTATTGCCTCAACTTCGTCCAAGAGCGGCAGGAATGGGCAAGAGTCTTGGAAGATGCCAAAGTACAAGGCAAGCTGCCACTGCGACCGATTCACGGCGATCCTAAGGTCAATAACGTGATGATTTGCATGGCGACTCAACAGGCGATCGGAATTATCGATCTAGACACGGTTAAACCAGGGCTAGTCCACTATGATATCGGTGATTGCTTGCGATCGGGCTGCAATCCCCTCGGTGAAGAAACCAAAGAGTGGGAACAGGTTTATTTTGATACGCAAATGTGTCGATCGATCCTCCAAGGATATCTGTCTCAAGCGAGTGGTTTTCTGACTGACTATGACTATGAATATATGTTTGATGGGATTCGATTAATTGCCTTTGAATTGGGCTTACGATTTTTCACCGATCATTTAGCTGGCAATGTATATTTCAAGGTTAAATATCCTACCCATAATCTCGATCGAGCCTTGGTACAATTCAAACTAACTGAAAGTATCGAAGCACAAGAACCAGTTATTCGCAAAATTATCGAGGATCTGCGCCCATGATCGTTAATTTTGCCCTCCAACCATTTACTACTGATCGCAAGTTACCACAGATTGAAATCAATGGTCGAGTCAGTAGGAAAGGTAACAATTTATCGATCGAGTATCAATTATTCGGCGATCTGAATGCCATCTCGATCGACTCACCCTCAAGTGTCCCCAGCCGTAAATTGCACCTATGGGAAGCTACTTGCTTTGAGTTCTTTATTGGTATTCCTGGCGATCGTAATTATTGGGAATTTAATCTTTCTCCTGCTGGCGATTGGGCGGTATTTGCCCTTGATGATTATCGGCAGGGTTTGCGCGATGAATTGGCATTTACTGCACTGCCATTTAAAGTCGATCACTATCCCAATTACATTACGCTAAATCTAGAATTCGATCTGAGTGAACTAATTTTAGCTGAGCAAGATCTCGAACTGTCGGTGACGACGGTGATTAAGTCTAGTCAGAATGAATTTAGCTATTGGGCAATCGCCCACAAAGGCAAGGAAGCTGATTTTCACCTGCGGGATAGTTTCGTTATTAAAGCATAACCTAAACCGGATTTACTGAGGTCTTTCACCTTCTAAATAAGGTCTGAAACTACCTTCTTTTGTCCATTGGATTGCCCCATCTCGACCAGTATAGTAGACAGTTGCTTTGTGTTTTTCTAATAATCTAACTGTTTCTAAATCTGGGCTGGCCGTTGCCGCAATTGCAACTTGGGGATTAATACTTTTAATCGACCTTTCGGTCAATTTAGCACCGTTCCAATAGAGAACTGGAGCTGAATTAAGTCTCTCTAGATCAATTGCGGCTTGAGCTTTATCAGTATGATCGTTGCCAATCACTAGCCACTTCTGATTGAATTGAGCGATCCTAATTTGAAAGATAGCTGGATTGGTTTTGATCGTGGTAATTTCTACTCGATCGAACGTATAAGATTTACCGACTGGTAAGGGTACAAATTTGATTGCACCAGCAGTGCTGCTATCTTCACCAATACTATAAAACTCTCTAATTGGCGTAAACGACGACAGCAGTTGCCAGTTATTCAGTCCGGCTGGATCGCGATTGAAATCGATGGCTCGATCGATCTGATTAACTGCCTGCTGTTGTAGAAATGGCAATGTCACAAATCTCGTCACACTTTCATTTCCGGTATTAACAACGATTGTGTGTCCGCGATCTTGAATGACGATAATCTGTTCATCTTTGCTCGCTAATGCCGTGATTTGCAGTTCCGTTGTTTTCCAAATCGCCAGCGGCACAACAATTAATAATAGTCCGATTAATGTTGGTAGTTGCCAGTGATCCTGTAATTGTGGAGTTGCCCATACAACCAAAATCAATCCATACAGCGCAAATAACTGCCACAGGGAAATTTGACCTACTGCAAATGAAGTACTAGGTAGATAATTAAAGAAATCAACGATCCAGATTAATAACTGGGTAGGTGCGGACAAAATCCAGGAAATTGCACTACCAACAATCGGCACAATCGATCCAGCTAATGCCCCGATTGTACCGCCAATACTAATCACACTAATCAGCGGACTAGTCAGCACATTTGCAGGCAAACTATAAAGTGGAAAAACTTTAAACACATACAGTTGAATCGGCAATGTCCAAATCGATGCGGCTAGAGGTACGGTGATTAAATCAGCGATCGTTGGTGGCAACCAATCCAACTTCTTTTGTAACGGTTCGACTGTAACGATTAAGCCTAACGTCGCCAAAAAACTCAGCTCAAACCCAATATCCCACACCCACAACGGATTGATAATTAATAACAGCGTACCAGCCAGAAATAGCGAACTAATCGGATTAATCTGTCGCTTGGTTCGCACCGCAATTAATACCACCATCCCCATCACAACTGATCGCACAACCGCAGGTTGACAGCCAGTTAAACCCAAGAAAAACAGTAAAGCGACAACGCCGAGATTAAACTGCCCTACCACCGACAATCGCTTGCGGGTAAGTGTCAAAATCGCATTCAGAATCAGCGACACTTGAAACCCAGATGCAGCCAGCGCATGAGCCAATCCAACACGCACAAATCGATCGCGCAAATCAAATGGTACATCCACCGCATCCGATCCTAACACCATCGCCGTCACTAGTGGCCCCATCGGGACATCCAACCACTTTACCTGTGCCGCCGCCACTCGTTGCCGGAGCTTGCCCCAGCTCCACATCTGCGTCTGACTCTCATCTGGCACCCGCAACTGAACGCCCCGCATTCCAGCAAATCCACCCGACTGACTTAGGTAGTCCCGAAAACTAAACCCACCAGGATTGGCATTCACTTTGGGCAAGTACAATGTCCCTGTAATTGACACCTCTACTCCTGGCTGCAAGCCCGTACCGCTCTGCAATGGGACTGTGACATACACCCGACCAGTAACAGGTCTACTCACGTCTGCTGGACGCAATTTGCCCTCAGCAATTTCACCCTGAATATCGTTGAGCTGAGTCGCGTTGAGCCAAAATTGACTATTTTGACTGCGAGTAACGCGGGGATAGCTATCGACAATCCCTTGAACGATCGTAAATTGCGATGTCCCCCGTTCGGCAGTGGCGGGAATAAACTTACTAATGTCATTAGCGGCAAGTTGAGGTACGCGAAATTCTAAGTAGAAACTAGCACATGTGGCGATCGCAATTGCGGCAAATAATAATTGCCACTTGGGACTCTGTTTCCAAAATATTGGCAAAACCAATGCCATTGGCATGGCACCTATAATTGTGCCCCATCTCATCGCTGGATCAAAAGTAATCAATAAACCAATCACATAAGCCAAACAAAGAACGATCGCAGCTTGAGTATTCCTCATTAGATAGTTATTAATTAGATCGGGGCTAGACTCTAGAAATATTCGCCTTTTAGATTGGCGAGATTCGGAAATTTTCAAGTTCTCGCAGTAATAATACCGTAATTCTTCTGCTCACATCTTGCATCAAGACATAAGTTGCTGGCGTTTTAGTGGATAGTGGATACTTAATCTAAAATATTTTGAGACAAGTTTTTAAAAATAAAACTGTGGTAAGCCGCATTCTATCGTCAATAATTTGACTGAAATCATAATATCGATCGTGTATGCTGAGTAAGTCAAGATGAGCCACAAAAGCAGTTTCTAATTTTTCTATGCTGACGAATCGTCCTTATACCGTTGCCCTGATTATTCCTACAGGTATTGGTGCCGCAATGGGTGGCTTTGCGGGGGATGCGTTACCGATTGCCAAAGCAGTTGCCGCAAGTTGCGACAGGTTAATCACCCATCCAAATGTGATGAATGGAGCACAGCTCTACTGGAATATCCCCAACGCTCTGTATGTGGAAGGCTACGCTCTAGATAAATTTGCCGCAGGTACCTGGGGCTTGCAGCCAGTAAAGCGAAATCGAATTGGGATTGTGTTCGATCGATCGATTTCCGATGATTTGCGCGTTCGTCACCTCCAAGCCGCAGATGCCGCTAGAGCGACGCTAGGGCTAGAGATAACCGATTATGTCGTTACAGATATGCCCTTGGACGTAGAACTGCGTACAGCCTCTTCTGGAGCCTCATGGGGCACAATTGCTCAGCCAGATAGTCTCTTACGCGCAGTAGATAAATTAATCAATGTTGCTGGAGCCGAAGCCGTCGCTGTAATTGCCAGATTTCCCGACGATTTGGGGGGGACAATTCTTCATGATTATCGACATGGCACGGGGGTAGATCCGCTCGCCGGAGCGGAAGCCGTGATCAGCCACTTGATCGTCCGCACTTTTAAAGTACCCTGTGCCCATGCACCTGCTCTATCTCCACTCCCGATCGACCCTGAGATTTCCCCGCGATCGGCAGCAGAGGAATTGGGTTATACTTTCTTGCCCTGCGTTTTAGTTGGATTGAGTCGAGCACCGCAGTTTGTGGAGCGGGGACTGGGAGATTGGAGAACTGGGGAAATTTGGAATAACCAAGTTGATGCGGTGATTGTACCTGAATCTGCCTGTGGGGGGAGTGGATTGATTAATTTTGCTCGTTCGGCTCACACCAAGATTATCACAGTGGCGGAAAATCAGACGCGGATGCTCGTACCACCAAAAACGCTCGGAATTAAGTCGATCGCGGTAAGATCCTATTTAGAAGCGATCGGTGTAATTACAGTTGATCGAGCCGGAATGAGCCTAGATAGTTTTTATCCCCAGATCGATCGACTCAAAGAGTGTGAATAACTAGAATCGATCTTCTTTTTTATTAAAATCGCTCAGACCTTAGATCGTGGACACCATCCACCATCCACCACTCACCATTCACCAACCAATGAGTAACTCCCAAAATCCAGAAATCGAAACCTTATCGCGAATTCAGATTTTGATTGCGATGGCGGTGACTTCGATAGTTTTATTTGGAGTTGCCAAGCTGTGGTTGTATTTTAGCGATTTGCAACTGCGGCCACTGATCGCGACAGTAGAGGATCTGGGGATTGGCATCGCAATCGGATTTGGATTGACGGGTTTAAGTTCGATCGTGTATGCGGCTTGGGCTACCTACCGCGAGAGTGCGGATTTCTATCTGGCAATGGTATTAGAACCCCTGGCAATACCCGATCTAATTTGGTTAGGAATTTTACCTGGATTGAGTGAAGAATTGTTATTTCGCGGTGTGATGTTACCGTCACTGGGTCTAGATCTAATCGGCATCGTATTGTCTTCGCTCTGCTTTGGTGTATTGCATATGACTAATCTCCAACAATGGCCATATGCAGTCTGGGCAACGCTAGTCGGGATGCTACTAGCATTTACAATGGTGGAAACAGGTAATCTATTTATTCCGATCGTCGCTCATGTTACTACAAATTTTGTATCTGGGTTGGCTTGGAAACTGAAGAAGTTAAAAGTTGAGAGTTAAAAGTTGAAAGCGTAATTCAAAACCGCCAAAAGTTAAAACTTACAAGTTGATTTTAATGTCCACCGACACCCAGATAGGTTTCGATTACTTTGGGATCTTTGAGTAAGTCAGCAGCGATGCCTTCATGCTTGACGATACCAGTATCTAATACATAGGCTCGATCGGACATTGCCAGAGCTTTCTTCGCATTTTGCTCTACCAGGACAATTGCCGTACCGTTTTGATTGATTGCTCTAATCTGCTTGAGTACGTCAGTGACTAAAGCGGGTGACAGTGCGGCGGATGGTTCATCTAGTACCAATAATTCAGGATCGAGCATCAGAGCTTTGCCCATTGCCAGCATTTGGCGTTCACCACCAGATAGGGTTCCCGCACGTTGTTTCCGGCGTTCCGCTAGCCTGGGAAACATCGTAAAAATCTTATTTTTGAGCTGCTTGAGATCACTAGAACGGATAAAACCACCCATATCTAGATTCTCTTCGATCGTCAGCGACTTAAATACATTCGAGATTTGGGGCACATAACACATCCCTCTCTGCACGATTCGATCGGATTTTAGCCCCGCAATCTGCTCACCTTTGAAGGTAATTGTCCCCGTATGCGGCGTTAGTAAGCCAAAAATTGTCTTTGCCAATGTGGACTTTCCCGCCCCATTTCCGCCAATAACTGCAACTAATTCACCTGGTTGAACTATAAAATTAATCCCGTTCAGGATATCTGAACCAGGAATATAGCCAGCGCGAACATCATTAACTACGAGCAGTGGGGCATTGGTGAGCATTGGTGGGTTCGATCAATAGTAGTAACTCAATCTTAGTAGAAAGAGTCGATCGCTAGCTTATTTATGCCAATAGTCATGAGCTTGACTGCTATGAGAAGATTCTGTCGATTTCAGCACTGAATCCAGGTAGTAATGGCGAAGTGAGAATATCACCAGCCAACAGCGTTGCCACCAATTGTAGTTGGGCATCGGTGCGCCGATAGATTTCGAGTATTTGCACTTGCCAATTGACAATCCAATATTCCTGGACACCATAACGGGAATACAACTTTAATTTGACGCTCTTATCGCGTTGTTCATTTTGCTCACCAGCAGATAAGATCTCTACCACTAGCTCTGGTGCGATCGTAAAATGTCCCGCAGTGTCGATACCCCGTTCCAACCGAGCTTGACTCGCCCAAACCACATCAGGAATCACCGCATCTGTGGGAGTAAACACCACTCCAGGGGTTTGAAAAGGTTTCCCTAATTTAGTTTGTCTCGACCAACATTCTAGTTCAAACTGGACATTACCACCAACGCCTTGATGTCGAATATGGGGAGCGCGAGTCACAAATAGTTCTCCTGCAATAATTTCATGACGCAGCCAGCCACCATCATCAGGCATGGCATCGAGGTCTGCGGTTGTCCAGTAGAGAGAATTAGCGACCATCGGTTTGACCTGGTAAACTCTGCTTTTATTATATTCGACCTGCTCAAGACAGCACTTCGCTATCGAGAATTTGCTATTAATTCAGACATTCCCAATCCTCTTCATCTACGATCGGACTGATAATATCACCTAAAATTTTAACCTTACCAGCCATAGCCGCTGGAGGAATTCGACGCTTGAGAGGAACTGTGTTCTGAGTATCTTCTGACAGAACAGTAACAATAATTTGAGCAGAGCTAACTTGTGGCTGCTCTGTCAGCCATGTTACCTGACCATTTTCATAAATTGCCTCATAACTTTTTAGCATTTAATTCTTACTCCAATTAACCTTGCGGCGACTCGACTCTTTTATTTTAGCTTGGAGCGTCTATCAGTGTAAAAAATAGTCAGCTTCCCGCCACTTGCTAAAAAGGTTAATAAATTTGGTTAATCACTGGAAGTACTAAGATGTTCTCCACAGTGACCAATCTGAATTTTATCATCACAGAATATAAAATGAATTCTAATTTTCACACTTCCAGTATTAATCTTTATATGCTGCATCATTATCTTGTCGTTGCCCTGGTAGTCGCGAAACGTTCTCTCTTTTTTACAATCACCATTACGTTGAGTTGACTCAGATTCATTACTACAAGTAATTCCTCGATCATTTAATATTTTTATTGTATCGTCACCGACACTTTTTTCCGAATTAAAATACTCCATCCCAAAATCAGCAAGTTTAGCAAGTATTTTGTAAACTTCAGCAGAGTAATCGCCAGATAAATCAGGGTGTTTTTTATCGAAAGTTTTTGCTGAGTTAAAAGCACTAGGCAATATTTCCAAAGTGCTGTGTTTTTCT
>JANNBD010000356.1:0-5803 GCA_031385105.1 Chamaesiphon sp. OTE_78_metabat_374 | reverse complement strand
ATACCTGTAGTCAAAGTAACCAACGGCGGATGATCGAAATAACTCCAATCGGGATGAAGAGTATAGAGATAATAATAGGCTTCATCAAATCCAGGATTGAGACAGATTGAAATTACTAACCTTACTAAAAAGCCAACCAGTAAGATAATTAATGCCGTGCGATGATAGTAGGCTGAAAAACTTTGATAAACTTGGATCGCCATGAATGGTTAGCTGTTGAAAGGCATGAGGCAACTGAATCGATCCCCTGAAGATACGATTGAATTAGTAGATTATTTGGTCTAGTTTCAGCATTGGTTGGTAAACGCAATCTGAAATCAATACGGAAGATGCCTAGTTAGAAATTTTACCGCGTTTGTGCAGATTGAGACAGGTTGGGTATTCTAACTGATATCAATCGTTAATCTCAATCGCTAAATCTAACTGCTCATGCTCAACCGTGCGACTAAATGGCTGGAAACTAACTGGGTAACTCCCGCCTACGGTGGCTGGTTGTTAATGGTGCTGACAATTTGCTTCTTTGGTGCTGCAACAAATACGATGGCGGGCTGGCTGTATGTATTGAGTGGCGTAGGCATCGCGCTGCTAAGTGTTGGAGCGATTTTACCAGCTCGATCGATCCAAGCTCTGACAATTATCCGTGGCTCAATTTTACCAGTTACCGCTGGAGCAGATCTAGAAATTTCACTGACTATTCACAATCCCACCACCCAGATTCACACCTTATTTCAAGTCCAAGATCTCACGCCTCTGAATCGAAAAAATCCACCACAAACAACGGTAGAGCAAGTTTTGGCCGGATCGGCATATCAATGGGTTTATCACCAGCCCACCGAGCAGAGAGGCGTGTATCAATGGGGAAAAGTTGCCCTTAGAAGTGGTGCTCCAATTGGTTTATTTTGGTGTCAGCGATATCGGCAATCAGCGGCGATCGCCTATGTTTATCCCCAAGTCCTCAAACTCGATCGCTGTCCCCTGCTCGACGGATTTGGTAGCAGCGATCGATCTACCAATCGCCAGTCTGATAGTCGCAATCTTGAAGCAGCTAATGAGGGAATTACTCGATCGTTACGCCCCTATCGTTACGGTGATTCAATGCGGATGATTCACTGGCGCACGAGTGCTAGATATGGCGAATTTCAGGTGCGGGAACTGGAGATCGATCGAGGTGGACAAGATGTAATTATTTACCTCGATAGTGGCTCCCATTGGGATACTAATGATTTTGAGCAAGCAGTAATTGCAGCTTGTACGCTGTATTTCTACGCCAGCAAATCTCCAAATCTGAATGTCAAACTGTGGACACAAGCTACTGGCTTGATTTCTGGCGATCGACAAGTACTCGAAACCCTTGCCGCCGTTCAGCCAGACGAGCCAACAGCGGGAGAAATTAACCTGACAGCTCCAATGGTTTTGCTCACAAATAAATCAGGATTGGTGGATACTCTTACCTCTGGTAGTCGCTGGATCTTGTGGACTCAGGATCGATTTACCCCATCAGCTCAATCTTTGGGAATTGCGATCGATCAAGATCTACCGCTCCAACAACAGCTCAATCAGACTAGCTTTGCTAATGAGAGTATTCCCGATCGCTATATTCAATCGGCAGTAGCTCAGAATGCTGAACTCAATTGAGTCTGAGTCCCTAGATTCGCGTGCGGTTAAAACCGCCGCTAGTGATGCGAAGTCCGCCTGCGCGGACTAAATCTCTCAGTCCGCGCAGGCGGACTTTGCATCATGAGCAACGATTTTAATCGTTGTGTCGCTTAGTAATAACCACGATTCTACCCAGGCATCCCAATCAAGGATCGATCGCCCGCCACTACAGTACCGATCGAGTAAGCCTCAATTTGCTGTGACTTAAAAAACGCGATCGCATCACTCACCGCAGTTTCAGGCACAATCACCACATAGCCGATGCCCATATTAAAAGTATTGAACATATCCGCAGCCGCGACATTTCCCGCCTCCGCCAACCACTGAAAAGCGGGGGGAATTTGCCAACCGTTGAGATTCATCTCTACTGAATGAGCCGCTCCGAGACAACGCGGTAAATTTTCCGGTAAACCACCACCTGTAATATGTGCCATTCCATGAATCGGTAATTGGTGAGCGATCGCCGCCAAAATCGGCTTGACATAGATTTGAGTAGGGGTTAGGTATACCGAACCCAGATTTTGCCCTTCTAGCCGACTGGGGGTATCCTCCCACCGATAACCGCCATCGCCGACGATTTTGCGAACCAGACTATAGCCATTACTATGAATACCGCTGCTGGCTAGTCCGATCGCCACATCCCCAATCTGAATCTGCGAACCATCTATGAGCTTGCTCTTTTCGGCAATTCCCACCGCAAAGCCAGCCAGATCGTATTCACCTGACTGATAAAATCCTGGCATCTCAGCAGTCTCGCCCCCCAGCAGCGCACAGCCAGCCTGACGACAACCATCGGCAATTCCGGCGACTACCTGAGTCAACTGAGTTGAATTGAGCTTACCAGTTGCCAAATAGTCCAAAAAATACAGCGGTTCTGCCCCGCAAGTGAGAATGTCATTCACACACATTGCCACCAGATCGATCCCGATCGAAGCGTGATTATCTAGTTCTTGAGCAATTTTGAGCTTGGTACCAACTCCATCTGTCCCCGATACCAGCACAGGCTGTTGATATCCCGTCGGTAGCTCAAACCAACCACTAAAGCCACCAAAGCCACCCAACACCCCTGGACGATGGGTACCCTGAACGAGGCTTTTGATGTTTTCGACAAACGCTCTCCCCGCTACGACATCGACACCTGCTGCTTGATAATCCATATTCCACTCGTACACGATCGGCACTGGCATTTTACCGTGATTGTCTGGCAGAATTCAAATTCACTGAATCTTTGTTTAAAAAATTGCCGATCGTCGAAACCTGTCAACCCAATTTTGACTAAAAAATCATTTGAATAATAAATGTAAAGAAATGTAATATATCACTTTTACTTATCAAAAAATGCCCAGAATAGGACTGCTCAAAGCTTGGTTGGGTGGGGATCGCTCATGTTTCCGTTGGTCGATCGTGTTTTTTTAGATGCACATAATTTACTATTTGTCAATGATTTTAATAGGTCTTTTTCTGAAAAAGTCCATGTTATGGTAGACCCAACGTTCCACACACTGATGTGAACGCGATGCAAATATGAGCTAGCAAATAGTGAATCTTCCCCGAAATATTGGGAAATTCATGCTAAATCTCAATGCCAAATGACCTTTCACAATGAGCTTATGAATTACCAAGTTTTGACTGGATTAACTGCTCTCGTAGCAACTCTAACTGCATCTACAGCAGTATCTGCTACACCATCAGTCACTTCCACTCAATCAAATATCTCAGTCGAATCCAAACAGCTAATCGCTCAATCTGTTGGCAAAGCTTCTTTCTATGGTAATCAACCAGGTGAAGGCGGCCCGCTCACTGCAAATGGAGAAAGATATAATCCAGGTGGACTGACTGCGGCTCATCGGACATTGCCTTTCGGTACCAAAGTTCGGGTCACAAGTCCAAATGGTAAGTCGGTAGTTGTTCGGATCAATGATCGTGGCCCATTTATCGGTGGTAGAATTATCGATCTTTCGGTCGGTGCGGCTAGAGCAATTGGTCTAACCAGCTCTGGTGTAGGCACGGTCAGAATGGATGTATTAGGTGGTGGTGAAAGTCGTGGTCGTCGTCAAGGTCGCCGCAACCGCTAGATTGAAGCTAGAGCTTCTAATTTAGATTGAATCTGACAACGGGCTTTGTTTTTACGGAATCATTCCGTGGTGCATCTAAGAATATTACAACAAAGCCCATTTCAATTTTTGAATCATCGATTGCTGAATTTGAGATATTTAGATCGCCAGAATTTGGTTGAAATATAGAATAATCAACAGTGATCGCACTTGGCGTAGACTGAGACATAGTTACTGTTCGATCGATCTAATCCCTTTCCATAAAGAGAAAGAGTTGTGATTGGCAGTTCTGAGGGTAGACTAGTAATATACTGAGCAGTGAAATTTAGTGATTGTAACCAAAACAACGTTATGGCTGCTGCTCCAGCAAGTATGATTGCTTGGCTGGATTGCAAACCAACTAGTGATCGATCTACACAGGTTCAGATCGGCTAGTTCAAAAACTGAAGTTGAGCGTAGGAGTGCCGTTAGTGGCAAGGTTCTTGTAGAGCAAACGCAGACACAATCGGTGGTAGACAACCAGCAGTTTGAATTAACCTCAGTAACTCAACATCGTTTTTATTCAAAGGATATGAATCAACACCGTTGGACTTGTCTAGTCACAGTAGTTCTCGCTACGATTATCAGCCCTATTGCGAACGTCCAGGCAAGCACTCGTTCATTTTCATCGGCAAATAAGACTACTTATATTCCCGTCTCTCCACAATCATTGCCAACGATTACGCCGCTGGTTGTCACTGAACTCGAAACTGATGCTGTAATCTCAGTACAGTTCACACCAGTACCGTTAGTCAGCAAACTGCCAACAGTCAAGGTCATCACCAATCAGTCTAAAGCCGTTGCTCGGTCGAAAAAGCATCCAACGGCAAAACTCAAGTCTCAGCCTGCTGTTGCCAAACAATTACCAGTAAACCCAATTTTTAGCACCACTGTTCGGGTTTCAGATCAGATCTTTTCGACTGCAAACCCCGCTGATTCTGTTGTGGCGATCGTCAGTCCAGTATTTCCGCTCCCCTTGCCGAGCATAGTTCCCGCTCTAAAAACGTCAGGATCAGAAGATCCAATTCCTAACGTTGCCGCAGTTGGCACAAAGGTTGATAAAATATCCGTCAGTTCAATCCCCCAATCTGCGCCAATTATTCGAGACATCAAGGATGCTCTAGGCCAAACACCACTCCAAGGACCAGATCTGCCCATGTTTGAAGCAGGTGCACCAATTTTTGGCATAAATAAGGAGAAAACAGCCCAAGTTGTCGTGACGGCAATTGCTCAAGTTGGTGACACAATTGTCGCACCAGAGCCAAGTATTGCGATTCCGATCCAGCAGCCAGCTACGCCCAGTAAATTGCCAGCTTCAGCGACACCAACGGTTAAAATCGACCAACCTGCTACCACTGTTAAACCAGATCTTGAAAAAATTGTTGCGACCCATAGCGGACAAGCTTCCTGGTATGGGAATGAAGCTGGTTCAAAGACAGCTAGCGGTGAGCGTTACAATCCCAATGGTCTAACCGCAGCACATCGCACCCTCCCCTTTGGTACCAAAGTCCGAGTCACTAGTCTCAAAACTGGTAAAACTGTGACAGTTCGGATCAATGATCGTGGCCCTTTTATCCGTCGTCGAATTATTGACGTTTCGGCGGGTGCTGCTGAAGCAATCGGCATCAAAAGTGATGGAGTTGGTCAAGTTCGCATGGATGTGCTCGATCGCGAAGGTTAGAATCTGCCTGGATTAACCAGATGGCATGATAGAGTAAGGGTATCTAGATTAAATAGATGCCCTGATTTTTAATTGCCCCGATACTCGATATGTCCAAACTACCGCTACAGATTTGGATCCTCGCTTTGGGTCGATTGCTATCAGAAATTGGCAGTGGTTTCACCATCTTCTATGCCCCAATTTTTTTCGTCCAACAAGTAGGATTGTCAGCAACATCTGTCGGATTAGCACTAGGTAGTGCGTCTATTTCTGGCATCGCCGGACGATTAATTAGTGGTACTTATGCCGATCGCTGGGGTCGAAAACCAGTTCTATTATTAGCTACATTAGTTTTAGCGATCGCCTGCTTTATTTTTACAATTACCAATGACTT
>JANNBD010000335.1:0-9750 GCA_031385105.1 Chamaesiphon sp. OTE_78_metabat_374 | reverse complement strand
GTACCTTAGAAAGGTAGGTAGTGCATACCCTTCCGCCTAAAGCCTAAAGTCTAAAGCCTAAAGCTTAAAGCCTCGTTATACAATTGCTCGTGAAGCTGAATTACAACTTCTAGATCGTAGGCAGAAATTCGCTCGTAGCCTAATTTTGCCATCTTAGCGGCTTCTTGGGGTCGATCGAGCATCCAAGTCATGGCAGCGGCTAATCCATCCACATCGCCAACATCAACTAATAGTCCACAGCCGCCTTCGAGCAGATCTTGAGTACCCCTAATTTTGGTACCAATGGTGGGAACTTCTAAGGCTAGGGATTCTAGGACACAGCGGGGTAGTCCCTCTTGAGCCGAGACGAGAATATTTGCACAGGCAGCTTTCATCAATACTGGCACATCCGATCGATTACCGAGAAAATGAATTCGATCGATCACGCCCAATTCTGTGGCTAATTGCTTCATCTTGTCCATCAGTGGGCCAGAACCAGCTAGGGCAAAGTGTACATCTTTGCGAGCTAGTTTTGCGAATGCTTCGATCGCATCGACATGATGCTTACGCTTAGTGAATTCTGCCACAGATAATAACAGTGGCGTATCTTGCTTGATGCCCAATTTTTGCCGCACATCTGCCACTGCTGCGTCTGATACTGTATCGCGATTATAATACTTTAAATCCACCCCAATTCCAGGCATGTAGTGGGTGCGATCTGGAGCTACTAATCCATATTCTAGTGCCGCCGATTTATCCTCATGATTGATCGTCACTAGATAGTCTGTCCATTTACCAGCCGACTTTTCTAGATTAATAAATGCGGTGTTTTTGAGCGGATTACCACCTTTGAAGAAGTGAAATCCGTGTGCGGTGTAAATAATCTTGCAGTTGAGCTGATGGCGTAGATCCTTCAACGCATATCGGGTTACAAACGCAGCAACCGGAGTATGAACGTGGATAATATTGTATTCTTCGCGTAAGACAATTTCTTTGATTTTGCCTGGAGTCTTCAATAAATTGCGTGGATCCAGCGGGTTACGTGACCATTCTACATCCCAGACTCGATCGAATCCCTGGAGACATTTAGGATCTGTGGAAATGTCACAAGACATGGCATCGACTTGCCATCCTATCGATCGAAAATGAGCTGCAAACGGCAATAAGAAACTGTTCAGAGTGCAGGGCAGAGTCGTAACCATCAAAACTCTATTCATAGATCATCAAACCTAGCAAAAATAATAAGAAACTACTGAATATTTAGATCGAGCAATCCTAAAAACTAACAATATGGACTTGCTTTATGTACAATCCGTGCCCTACACACTTAAATAAAGTATTCAGATCACAACAGAGTTGTGACGTAATCGTCCAGTATAACAAGGAAGGGAAAAGACTCCATCAGAGAATTCACTTAGGAATTGGTGGATGGTGGCTATTGGATATTGGATAGTTAACTTATTATTGCTCCCACGCTCCCATGCGCTCTATCTTCCCCTCTCCCTCTCTCCTCCCAACTCCCAACTCCCAACTCCCAACTCAGTACGGATACCCCTAGACCTTTGAGCACTAGTTTGGGTAATAATAGGAAGAATCGACATAAAGTGGCATAGCTATGATACCTACCGTAATTGAACAGTCTGGGAGAGGCGAACGCGCCTTTGACATTTATTCTCGGCTATTGCGCGATCGAATTATCTTCTTGGGCGACCAAGTGACTTCAGATTTAGCCAATCTGATCGTGGCGCAACTGCTATTTTTGGAAGCAGAAGATCCAGAAAAAGATATCTATCTGTATATCAATTCTCCTGGTGGTTCGGTTTCTGCTGGCATGGGCATCTTTGACACGATGAACCAAATTCGTCCTGATGTCTGCACTGTTTGTATGGGATTTGCAGCTAGTATGGGTGCGTTCTTGCTCAGTGCTGGAGCACAAGGCAAACGGATGAGCTTGCCAAGTTCTAGAATCATGATTCACCAGCCGTTAGGCGGCGCACAGGGACAAGCTACGGACATCGCGATCCAAGCAAAGGAAATTCTGTATATCAAGGGTACCTTGAACGATCTACTCGCGAAACATACTGGTCAACCATTGGAGAAAATCCAAGAAGATACCGATCGAGATTTCTATATGTCTGCGGTGGAAGCCAAGGATTATGGTCTAATTGACACGGTGATCGATAGACGTGTCAGTGCAACTAATCCACCGCTAGCTCTGGTTCAATAGTTTTTGCAGCAGCCGAAATTCACAAGCTCTAAAAATAGGGTAGGGGAATCGATCGATTCTCCCACCCTGTTTTTAATGGAGATTAACAATCTGTGTCAGGGCGGATGATCTTAAAGATTGGTAAACGAATATTGGCGAGTTATTGTCAACTCTCAATTCTTTGTGTTAGCTTTAGCTCAGGTAGTAACTTACCCGTTGCTACGGAGCAGCTAACCAATTCACAATATAGGAGGTGGTGCCCATGATCGAGAGTAGTACACGTTTGGGTCTCGAAACTGGAGTTAGCCGGCTGAGTGCTGGGACTGTCCTCTAGTCATTTGTAGGTTTTGTCTACAGAACTAGTCTATATTCACGCCTGCTTGCGAGTAGAGTTTCTCCCAGCAGCCAGGTTCCAGTGAACAGACCCCCTAGACCGCTCCTATTATTAGCAATCAGATTTTAGAATCTTAGCTAATAGTAGGAGCGGATAGTTTTTGGAGACTAATTTGGCTGTGGTCAATTGCCTTGGGCACGCTATGCGAACAGCGATTGACAATTGGTAAGTAACAATAGAGGATCTGTAGTTAACCCAATTTCTCACCACAAGTAATGGATCTTAGAGCACTGATTCGCGACATTCCTGATTTTCCCAAGCCTGGAATCCTATTTCGCGACATTACCACCTTACTGCGCGACCCAGCGGGGTTGCGCTATTCGATCGACACTCTAGCAAGTAAGGTGCAAGATTGGCAACCTGAATACATCGTGGGGATGGAGTCGCGGGGATTTATTTTTGGGGCAGCATTGGCTTATCAGATGGAGATTGGGTTTATTCCGGTACGGAAACCAGGCAAGCTGCCAGGGTTGGTGCATACGGTAGAATACGCGCTAGAGTATGGCACAGACAAGCTAGAGATTCATCAAGATGCCGTAATTCCAGGCAGTCGAATTTTGATTGTTGATGACTTGATTGCTACAGGCGGAACGGCGGCAGCGACGGCAAAATTATTACAAGATATTGGCTGTGAGCTGGTTGGATGTGGGTTTGTAATTGAGTTAGATGACTTAAATGGTCGATCTCGGCTGCCAGATGTACCGATTATTTCACTCGTTCATTATTAACAGACTGTCGATTACCGATTAAATTCGTATTCACCATCCACTATCCACTATCCACTATTCACCAAAACACTAGCAGCTACGCTTAACTACAAGCCATGAGTAGATCGCTTTGTAAAGATCAGTTAAGATAGGGATGGATACTGCGTAACATTCTTTAACAATGCTGACCGAGCGTTCCGAGTCATCAGAAAATAATACTCACCCCTGGCTCAAAAAGATCTTGTTTGGGCATCAGCCAACACCTGAATTGTTTGCAATTTTGTTGGTGTATGCCGTCCAGGGAATTTTGGGGATATCGCGACTAGCAGTAAGCTTCTTCCTCAAGGATGAACTAGCACTATCACCAGCAGAAGTTGCCGCCATGATGGGGATAGCTGCTTTGCCGTGGACGATTAAACCTTTGTTTGGGTTTATGTCTGATGGCTTACCAATTTTTGGGTATCGCAGACGGCCCTATCTGATCTTATCAGGATTGGTGGGTGTTGCCGCCTGGGTGAGTTTAGCGACGATCGTCCATACCGCCGCCGCTGCGACATTTGCAATTACTATTACCTCGCTTTCAGTAGCTGTCGGTGATGTGATTGTCGATTCCCTGACTGTCGAACGCGCCAGAGATGAGTCCCTAGCGGATTCTGGTTCGATTCAATCGCTCTGTTGGGGTGCGGCTGCCGTTGGTGGTTTGCTGACGGCTTACTCTAGTGGATTATTACTCGAACAATTTAGTACTCGCACTGTTTTCGCCATCACCGCAGTTTTTCCGCTCCTAGTCTCAGGGGCTGCCTTCTTGATCTCCGAGGAGCCAGTCACTGCCAGTGATGATGATGGCAAAGCAGTTGTCAAAGATCAGATCCAGCAGCTATGGCAAGCTCTAAAGCAAAAAGCGATTTGGATGCCCACAGTATTCCTGTTTTTGTGGCAATGTACACCAACAGCCGAGTCAGCATTTTTCTACTTCAGTACAAATGAGTTGGGGTTCACGCCAGAATTTTTAGGGCGAGTGCGATTAGTTACCAGTTTGGCATCGTTATTTGGGGTCTGGTTTTTCCAACGCTTTTTAAAAACGATTCCGTTTCGCCAAATCTTTCTGTGGACAACATTATTTTCAGCAGCGTTGGGTTTGACAGCACTACTATTAGTTACTCATACTAATCGATCGTTAGGCATCGATGACCATTGGTTTGCACTAGGTGATAGTTTAGTCCTGACAATTATGGGGCAACTAACTTTCATGCCTGTGCTGGTATTGGCAGCGAGATTGTGTCCACCAGGGATTGAAGCAACACTCTTTGCGATGTTAATGTCAGTGTTGAATTTGGCAGGGTTAGTATCCAAAGAAGGTGGTGCATTTTTAACTCACATCTTAGGGGTGACAGACAGTAATTTCGACCAATTGTGGCTGTTAGTTTTGATTACTAATGTTGGTAGTGTACTGCCATTGGTGTTTATCAAGTTGTTACCCAATGAAGATCCACAATTGACGGCGAGAATAGCAAAATCAATTCCGCCTGCGAGTGCAATTGACCATCCGAAAACGGGGATAGTGGGAAATCAATCTTTTATCCCAAACATGTCACCAGAATTATTGGAAGTTAAATCAGAGAAATAAAACTTATGCAAACTCAAGCTAAAGAACTTACTTATAATCTAGCGCAGTGGAAACAGGGTTATCGATCACAGAAACAAGAATATGATTATCAAATCACTGAAATCGAAGGACAGATTCCGGCTGAACTGACGGGGACATTATTTAGAAATGGCCCAGGAATGCTGGATATAAATGATGTATCTGTTCGTCACCCCTTTGATGGGGATGGGATGATTTGTCGGATTACTTTTCAAAATGGCAAAGCTCATTTTCGCAATCGATTTGTTCAGACTGAAGCCTATCAAGCCGAACAAATTGCGGGTGAATTTCTCTATCGGGGCGTGTTCGGCACTCAGAAAGCTGGCGGTTGGAAAACCAATGCTTTCGATGTCAATTTAAAGAATATCGCCAATACTCAAGTTGTTTATTGGGGCGGTAAATTGCTCGCTCTATGGGAAGCCGCTGAACCTCATCGGTTGGATCCAAAAACTTTGGATACATTAGGAATTGAGTATCTAAATAACACGCTAAAACCTGGCGATCCCTTTGCAGCACATCCATTATTTGACCCCAAAGGGCGAATGGTCAATTTTGGGTTAAAAGCTGGTAAATTCGATCGAACTGGACTCTTGACTGAGATTACGATCTACGAGCTGGATCTAGATGGTGAAGTAGTAGAGCAGCATTCACATATCATTCCTGGATTTGCATTTATCCATGATTTCGCGATTACCCCCAACTATTGCATCTTCTTCCAAAATCCAGTCGGGTGCAATCCCTTCCCCTTCCTATTTGGCTTAACAGGTGCGGCGGTATGTGTCAAATTTCAGCCCGAAAAGCTGACCAAAATTCTAGTTATCCCTCGCAATCCCCGCAGCGGTGAGCAGATGCAAACCCTGGAAACTAAGTCAGGATTCGTGTTCCACCACGCCAACGCCTTCGAGCATAACGGTAAAATCTCGATCGATTCCATTGCCTATCCTACCTTCCCCGAAGTCGAACCCGATAAAGATTTCCGCGAGATGGATTTTAGTACCCTCACCCCGGGGCAGTTGTGGCGATTTGAAATGGATCTGGCGACTCAGCAAGTCAAGAGTGAGCTAGTCGAACCCCGCTGCTGTGAATTTCCAACTATCAACCCTGCAAATGTGGGACAGCCCTATCGCTATGTCTACATGGGTGCAGCCCAAACCACTGATGGTAACGCACCGTTACAGAGTATCATCAAGCTCGATCGCGAAGCTGGCACTCAACAACTATGGACGGCGGCACCAACCGGATATGTGAATGAGCCTGTGTTCGTTCCGCGTCCTGGAGCCACCCAGGAGGACGATGGCTGGCTGTTGACGATGATTTATGATGGGAAGAAGGATCGATCTGCTGTGGTGATTCTAGATGCCGCAGATCTGACAAAAGGCGCGGTAGCAACTCTGTGGTTGACTCATCATATTCCCTACGGTTTGCATGGTAGTTGGACAGACAATGTGTTTACCGACAGCCTATTAAATAATCGGGTAACAGATGCCAATAGTTAATCTAAAATAAGATATCCCCTGCTAGCGACCAAACTAATTAGGGGATACCTGGCGGCTAATCACCGCAATATTAAAATATCTGTTACCAATTATGACACAAGCGAGAGAACCGGAAGATTTCAGGACAGAAACAGAAAGACGATTTGGGCATCTAAACAGAAGATTGGAGCGGTTGGAAGATACCCAAATATCACCACAGGAGTTTGCCAGAGCTTTTGAAAGAGTTAATATTGATACTACTGAGATTAAGAGAGAGATTGCTGAATTGAGAGTTGAACTCAATACTAAAATCGATGCTCTTAGTACTGAGTTAAATGGAAAGATTGATACTATCTTGAGACATCTAACTGGATCTGGCGATAACTAAGTCAAAAAAAGATTGTAGGTTGGGTTGAGCCGCGTAAGCGCAAAGCGCAGGCGTTGCCAACGCGGAGCGTCTCCCACAGGAGAAAACCCAACAACCTCAGTGTTAAAGGAACGATCGAGTATTACCATCTCTTGCGAATCTGACGAAAACTTCTCTTAATTTTGGTTAAGTGTGTTGGGTTATTTCTTTCAGAAAGGCTGTGCCTACAGCAGGCTACGCCAACGCCAGCATTCTTCAACCCAACCTACAGATCTACAGATCTACTTTAATTGTCTAGAATCAATCGTTAGTAATATTAACCCGATCGCAAATAGCAACGGTGTCAACCAATTACCAAGTTGGACGTATAGTGTCTGAGTATTCCGGCGATAAACCTGATGGGAATGAGCGGCAAACTCATCGAGTTTAGACATCCATTGTGTCTGTCCATGTGGATCGATTACTGTTGAATAACCAGTATTACTAGCATTCAACATCCACCGATCGGTTTCAATTGCCCGCATCACATTTAGCGCGTGATGTTGGGGTGGCATTCCACTACTATAGTGAGCATCATTTGATGCAGTGATAATCAACGATCCTGTCTGAGCCTGACGACGAAAATTTTCGTGATAGGCAGAGTCATAGCAGATTCCAAAGATAAAATTACCAAATGGCGTATTTACTATCTGATCGAATTTACCATGCAGTAAATTCAACTCAAATGGCGAAATTGTATTGACAAGTTTACCAATATATTGATTGAATGGGATATATTCACCGAATGGGACTAGTTTCCATTTATCATAGCGGCTAACTACTTTACCATCGCCATCGATCATCAAAATGCTATTTGTCATCTTCTGACCAGCTTCACCAAATCCACCGAGAAATACTGGCACTTTTTGTTCTAATATTGATTGATAAAAAGGAGTGCGTCTAATCTGACTTTCGGTATAAGGTAGGGCTGTTTCTGGTGTTACTATTGCCACAACTCCCTGTTCAACTAGGGACTTATATCCGCTTGTATAGCGATCCATTGCCAGATCGTATCCAGTTTGATAGTGCCGGACTTCATTACTGATACTTCCTTGAATAATGCCGATTTTTAGGCTTGATTCTGGCGCATTCACTAGAGGTCGATCGGTCAAATTTGACCCGATCGAATGTAGGATAATTATCATTGCGATCGCACTACCCAGAAAAGGTGCTGCTTTCGAGAGTTTGGGAACTAGTCTAATTTGCTGGTGATATCTCGCAAACGCCAGACAACCTTCGGCGATCAAACCATTGACTAATACTATCGCCGCACTTACCGCAGTTGGTCCTGATAATTGCCCCAAATGCAGGATTGGCAAATTGTGAGGACTCTGTGTCAGGGCAATCGATGTCCACCACAGATCGGTGAGGCTGTATAGTTCTTCTAGTCCACACCAGCAAGATGTGCCCAGGATTACCCGTGCAACTGGATTTTGGTGCGTTTTGGAGTTGATAAACTTCAGACTAATCGCCCAAAACGTGGCTAGACTGGCACCCCACAACGTAATAAAAATCAGACAAAAAAGCGCAATCCCCAAGCTAGCGAAGAAGGGAACACCCATCCAAGTCATCGGATGAATCCCAAAGATCCAATTCAAACCCAATCCGTAGAACCCAATTCCCCAAACAAATCCATAACTAATTGCAGCAGAATTAGGCTTGTGGCAAATCAAGTACCACAGTGGTGCGAGCGCAATCCAGGCAAAATACCAAGCATCAATCGGTGCGAATGCTGTCCCCATCAAGATACCACTGCCGATCGCTATGCCTAGCTCTAAGAGATGATCATTAAATTTAGCTAAAGATTTGCGAACAGATAGCAGCATGAAGATGTCAGTGATGAAGTTGAAATTGATTCTGTAAACAGTGGTATTTTCTCACTGTTTACCGCGCCCCGTAACAAATATTAATTTCTAAAAGAGTCACTTCTCATAATCATAACGGGCGGTAAACCGATTGAATTAATTGCTAGACTGCCTACTATACAAGGTTTAGTGGCTTGCTCGATCGAACACAAGCTCATATAATGACTTTATATAAGTAAACATTAAGTCAAAAATATCTATAATTACTGTGGTTAACCCCAGCTATAAACCCACTGCGATTGACGGTACATGGCGATGGCAACTTCAAGGAAACTGGGGTCTATTTGCGGCATCAGCATTTTTGGTGTCCATTCCCGTCTTTATTGAAGCCCCACTTGTACGGAACTATCCAGTTTTCAGCGTGGTAATTACCATTCTGTGGGTTAGTTTGGGGGGCATTTTGCTTCAGCGTCCCCAGACCAAAATCTGGGGAGATTTGATTCTCGGATTTAGTTGGAGCTGGCTGGCTGGGGCGATCTATTGGGGTTGGTTTAGATGGGATCCAGCGATTCATCTGCCGATCGAGTCGATTGGGGTACCATTAGCTGTGTGGGCGTTATGGAAAGGTTTTGGTAAGATTGGCAGTCTATTTTACCTTGGATCCTTACTCGGCACAGCCGTTACCGATTTATATTTTTATCAAGTGGGCTTGATTGAGCACTGGAAACAGATCATGCAGGTCGAGCCAACCCTAGCTATGCCGATCTTACAGCAAGCGATCGTTCAGGTATGGACACCTTGGGGTACAGCGTGGGCAGTTGTGTTAGTAAACTTTCTATTAGCTGTGGGTATAATACCTTTAGGCACCAAGCAGATGCACTGGTATGCTTTCAGTGGCGCGGTTTTGACAACGATCGTCGTTGACGGCCTGTTCTTCTGGTTTGCTGGTCATGCCTAAATTACCTAGCTATTATTTAGTCTAGATCGATCGTCACTGATGACAAGCGATCGATATACTAGTTCACCGTCATACTTCTACCAAACCGTGAACCAGGGAATCTCTCCTTATCTAATTCAGCAAACTGACAACGGCGAACGCAGACTATCATTAGATGATGGTAACTGCTGGACTC
>JANNBD010000316.1:0-7056 GCA_031385105.1 Chamaesiphon sp. OTE_78_metabat_374 | reverse complement strand
CGCCATCAGTGTAATTCGATCTGGTTTGGCAAATAGCGATCGAGCAGACTTTTGGCTAGGTTTAGGATTGCTGACTAGCCGAATTATTATCTGGTTCTTAATGACTCAAAATGATTTAATGACCAAAGCATTATTATTTATTGTTTGTGGAATTGGAGTAATAGCGATCGGCTTATGGTTTGAGCGCAATGTGCGTCGATTGAGCGAAGCAAGAAGCGGAAACTGATCGATCTACTTATTAAATTTTGGAGCATAAAGTATGAACATGGATAATTTAGATCGATCGGCAACAGAACAGACAGTTCCTACAGATAACGTACAATCTTCGCCACCAAGTCCAGATTCAACCCCTAAATTATCGATCGGGAGACTAGCAATACCGCTGCTTTTACAATCATTATTAATTTGCAGTATTCCCTTTCAATCGATTTACGCCCTCGCCACAGGAACCACCGTGGTTCTTAAAACAATGCCTGTCGATCCTTACGATCTACTTCGAGGTTATTATCAAGTCTTGAGTTATGATATTTCTAGCTTTGACACCCTTAGAAATTTACCAGGTTGGGCAGAACTAAATCGCAATCTGGGGCAAGATACGATCGATAGAAATCAGCAAGTATACATCACCCTAGCCAAAGTTCTCACCGCGAATCCCCAAACACCAGAAGCATGGAAGCCAATTGCGATCGGGGATAAATTTCCCATCGATTTATCAGCCGACAAAATTGCGATTAAAGGTACTTCTAATGGGAGTAGTATTATCTACGGATTAGAAACTTACTATATGCCAGAAGATCGCAAAGATAATGTCAACGAAGATATTAGTCAAGCTCGATCGAGTGGTGGAAAGCGGAATTTGTTAGTAGAAATCAAAGTAGACAATCGAGGTTTAGCCACACCTGTAAGTTTATGGGTTGGTTCTAAACAATATCGGTTTTAAACAGCTACAATTCAATTCGCTCTATGTAATTTAAGAACATTATATTTTCTCTCAGTAAAACTGCTCATAATCATCATGACTGCCGATCCAAAACCATGTCACAGTGTTGCCATCCAAAATTCCAACAGCGCGATAACTACGTGTCACTCGAATCGACCAAATTCCTTCATTACTATCGATGCACTTGAAATGTAACGAAGGATGAAATGGATTATCAGTCCAAAGCCGATATGTTTTTCGCGCTCTTTCTTTGATTGGATTGCTTAGTTTTTGGTATTCAGCCCAGAATGATGGAAGCGTTTCAGACTTCATAAGCTGTCGTAATCCATTGATGCTGATTTACCCTCTGCAATTTCTTGCTTTGCTTTTCGAGCAGCCGCAACTAGATTAGGATGCGATTTCTGAAAGGAAGATTCCCATTTTGCTTCATCTTCTAAATCGGCAATATATTCGCGAATATGCTCAGAAACACGCTCTTGCAGATTGTCAGGTAATGATTCGACCATTTTAACAATTGTGGTAATGGCAGTAGAAGACATACAATTGGAGATGATTAATATATATAGATGATAACTCGTTGGCTCTGTAAAATTGTTAACGATCGATATTCAGTGCCTGCGGATGTCCCCAGATAATTTGTTCGTGCTTGTAGATTACCATCCCTGGTTTCGCACCTTTGGGTTTATAGACATGCTTAGTTGCGGTGTACACAACGGGAACCGCTTGGCTCTGTCTGGAGCGACTATAGTAGGCGACAGCATTGGCGGTAAATTGGAGATCTGCTTCCTCGGCTACCGCGCCAGGGGTGATTCTCAATAAGCCATGACTTCCGGCGATTTCTTGGGCGTGAAACCAGAGATCGTATTCTGTGGCGGTTTTGAATGTGAGCTTGTCGTTTTGACGATTGTTTCTGCCGATTAATAGTTCAAATCCGCTGGGCGTTATTAATGAGCGGGGTTTGGTTTCTGCTAGTTCGGCTTTGGCTAATCTATCGGCGTTGGGGAAGTAGCCAGTATCAATTAATTCTTTCTTAATTTCTAGGAGAGTTTGGAGCATTTCGCACACATCATTCTCGATACCTTCTTGGAGTTGAATTACGCTTTCTTCGACTTGTTCTAGATAGTCGATTTCTGCTTGAACTGCGGCGAGTAATGGATCTACTGCAAGTTTGGCGCGTTTTAATTTCTGATGGCGTTTGTAAAGGAATTGAGCATTTTGAATCGCATTCTTTTCGGGTTCGAGTTTGATTTTGACTGGTTCGCCTGTCTCAAAATCATTGAGGATAATTTCCTTCATCCCTGGTTGCCATGCTTGGAGATATGACATCAACAAATCGGCATTGCTGCGATATTCATCTGCACCTGTAGATTCTTGGAGTTTTGCTTTGAAGGTATTCGCTTTGACTCGTAATTTTGCGAGGATTGTACCGAGTTTCTGGGTGAGTTGATGTTTGAGCTGGGTAAAGGCTTCTCGATCGAGAATCCTACTATAATAAGTCTCGATCGCATTATTCACACTAGCGACTGGAGTACCTAGATTGCCCCATCCCATCACGCTGAATCCGTTGTCAGTCAGATGCGGATTGAAGCTATAGCCATCGACTTGAGTGAGGGTTCTGAGCCAGATTTGCCAGTGCTCAAATAACTTTTCCCAGTCTGCGGAGGTTAATGTATCCGTAGTTTGAACGGGATCCAATCCGGCGGCGGTAATCAGCTCATTCATCAAAATCGTACTCAAACCGCGATAGCTCCGCACCAGTCGCTGATTGAGCTTATCGGGAGTCAGACTAACACGATCGATCCACCGTTCGATCGATTCCTCCAGACTAGGCATCGGATCTGTCAGCGATGGCGGTACCTCGTAAGGTCTACCAGTTTCGATCGTTCTGACGCTAGACTGTTTATTAGTCACCTGATGCGCCGTAGTGATGATTAAATTATCGGCATCCGTGAGTGTGAGATTGCTATATTTCCCGATCGGTTCTACATATAAATAGTACAATGCTTCCGCACCAGGTCTGGTCGTAAATGTCAGCTTTACCAGACGCTCCCAGGGAGATACCATCTCCATCCCAGTCATCGCCAGTCCACCCAACACCGAGCGCAATTGTTGACTGAGCGTAAATGTATCGGGAATCCGTGGTGGGGGGTCGGTGAGAACGATTCTTGCAGCTTGAGGGTGCCATGAGATGGCAATCCAGCCCCGTTTGTCAAGAGTACGGAGGCTCAGAGCTAGAGTATATCGATCGCGCTGATATACTGATTCTACTCGCGCAGGGATCCAGTCAGATTGTAACTCCCGTACCGCCGCTGTCAATGTCGTGAAGTCAACCTGTTGCATCTAATCTAGAGAGTAGGGGGTAGGGGGTAGGGAGTAGTTAATAGTAAATAGTTGAATTTTTGGAATAAGCATCAGATTTTGATAACTAACCTAAGTTGCTACCTAATAGAATGCCTGCGACTGAAGTCGCGGCTAATGCTGCAAAGTCCGCCTACGCGGACTAATAAACTAGTCCGCGTAGCGGCGTTTTTATTAGGGGGTTCCCCCCGAATAAGAAAACGACAAGACAGGCGGACTTTGCATTACGAGCAGCGGTTTCTAACCGCTGAGGTTGTAGGTCGCAACTTGGGTTAACTAAGATGTCAGCCATGCCAGTCTCCTACCCTCTACTCCCTACCCTCTACTTTCTTACTACTCAGCCAACCAAGGCGAAACTGTAGGTGTCCAATTAACGATTTCATCCTCTTTGAACCATAACGCAATCTCGCTCTGAGCGGTTTCTACAGCGTCAGAACCGTGGATGATGTTGCGCCCGATGTTGATGCCTAAATCGCCACGAATTGTCCCTGGAGGAGAGGTGAGTGGATTGGTTGCGCCAATCAGCAAGCGAGAAGCTGCGACGACACCATCACCTTGCCAGATCATGGCGATTACTGGCCCAGATGTCATAAAATCAACCAAACCACCAAAGAAAGGTCTTTCTTTGTGAACTGCGTAATGCTGCTCGGCTAATGCACGGCTGGGATGCAATAATTTTAAGGCGACGAGAGTAAAGCCTTTAGTTTCTAACCGACGAATGATTTCGCCAACTAATCCACGTTGAACGCCGTCTGGTTTGATTGCGAGAAATGTCCGTTCCACCGTGAACTCCTAAAATATAGATAGACTTGCCAATGACTGATTATAGTTCTAATCGAGATCCTTTAGGAAGGCTTTGAGAAGGCTTTGGGCTTTAGGCTTTAGGCTTTGGGTATTTAAAATGACAATCTTTTACGATCGAATAGCCGATTATTTCTTTGCTCCTTCGATCGATAGTCCATTGTTACTGAGATTAACTCGATCGATCTTAAAGTTTTTCTGTTGTAATTGTAGATCGATCATCTGTTGAATTTTAGTTGGAGATACGCCCAAATTATCAGCAAGTTGAGAGATCGTAAAATTTATTCCACCGACCTTTATTTCTGTATCTTCACTGAATTTAACCTTGCTGCCATCCACTATTGGCGTACCAACAATACCCACAAAAACATCCCGATCTTTGAGAAAAGTCAATTTGTCGGTAAGCTTATTCAAAGCAACCGTCTGACTACCTGGCGTTCCATTTGCCGCTAATTGACCTAAGTTAACTAGCGCACCGATGTGAATTTTTCCATCTTTGATGTTAGTCTTGACTCCTTTAACTGCCGTTGGTAACTGTTTATTTGGTTGAGAAGTAGCGAGTTTAGCAATGACTAAATTATTCAAGTCTCGATCGCTAAGTTTGACATCTATTTTTTGACCGACTTTAGCTTGCTCGATTGGTGCAACTATCTTCTGCTTGCTGACAGCAGCGCGGGCAGTAATTTGACTTGGTTGTAATATTGGTAATGGAGATCCTGGCTTACTCTCGGCAGCTTCTTTTAGATATTCGTCTGGTAGCTTAGTTGCTTCTTGCCAAACATAATAAAGACCGCCGCCACCTGCGATCGAAACAACTACTAGTAACTTAAATATAGTTTTCAACATTTCGAGAAATCTAATCTTTTCAATATGAACAAAAAGTGTTATTATTCAATGATATAGTTGGGCAAGCATAGATATTTCAACCTTCTAAGCTAGATAATTTACGTAGAATATGACAATCTGGGGAAATCTGATAGCGATCGCCACAATGGTGTTCGGATTGTGGCTCAATAGCACCTGGATTGCCGCCGCTGGATGTGCGATCGCGCTAGTATTATCGGTACCAATTATTTATCGCGGGATTCGAGAAGAATTGCTCGATTCCCTGACATCAGTGCAACGGTTGCAATTGGTTGCATCGATTACCGTGCTGATTGCTTTCGTGGGCTTGCTCCAGATTCTAGAGTTCTTTGAATATGTCAGTAGTTTTTCCGATAAGATCGACTGGAATGCTGTTGGGGCATCGGGAGAATGGGGTGGAGCATTTGGTCAGATTTTGATTGCTATCCTAGCAGTATATATTGCATGGCGACAGTACATTATTTCTCGCGATCTGACGATCGAGCAAAATCGCCTCACTACTCAACAAAATATCCTCACCCAACAACAAACGATCGATACCTATTTTCAAGGTATTTCCGATCTAGTCTTAGATGATGATGGTTTTCTCGAAGATTGGCCGCAGGAGCAAGCTTTCGCTGAAGGACGCACCGCAGCATTGCTGGGCAGTATCGACGCAGCCGGAAAAGCTAAGGTACTCAGATTCCTGTCCCAGTCTAAACTACTCAGCCCCCTTAGGCGCGATCGCAGGCTCGGTCGAGCGATTTTGGATGGCGATGGTGGCTATGAGGAAGATCGCCTGCATGGAGTCCGTGTGATTGATTTAGGCGTGATGTTAGCAGGTGCGGATCTCACCCACACCGATCTGCGCTGGACAGATGTGAGCGATGCTAATCTAATTCGCGCCAATTTAAGCGGCTGCGATCTCGTCAAAGCCAATTTTTCCCGCACCATCCTATATGAAGCCAATCTCAACGGTGCCGATGTCAAAAGTACCCGCTTTTTCTACGGTAATGCTGAACTCGCCAGCCCCCGCAACCGCAACGAAGCTCCCAACTATACAACGGGTGAATTTACAGGTGCAGTGGTAGAAAACACCGATTTTACCAACGTCCAAGAAATGTCTGAAGAGCAGCGCAAATACTGCTGTAACTGGTGCGGTGAAGCATCACGGCGAACTATCCCTGGTGGCTGTGAAGGTATTCCTAGTAAGTTGCCAGTGAAGAAAATCTAACATATGTCCCAATTTCCCCACGATCAATTTGCTAAAGATTTACTTGAAAGCTTGCTCTCGCCGTTTGGGAGAGTTGAAACCGATAGGAAAATCAGTAGCGAGGTGCGAGAAATCGATGTTTGCTTTTTCCCCAATGCTGAAGTCGAACATCTACCCAGTTTAGGATTACTCAGCCGATTAGCATCAACAGGTGCAGCCTTTGAGCCATTTCGGAATCCGGCGAGTGCTGATGAGATTCGCAGTTGTATGGCGAAATTATTCGATTTGCATACAGAACTCAATCGCCAAGCCAAACGCCAACAAAACCCCAAACAGGATGAATCTCAATTAACAAAATTATGGATTCTTACCCCCACATTAGCTGCTGCTACTTTAGAGAGTTTTGGTGCTATAACAGATGTAGAGCGATGGGGTAATGGTGTTTATCTAATGCCACCCGCACATAAAACAGGGATTGTAGTAATTCACCAATTACTAGAGACTCCCGATACATTATGGTTGAGAATATTAGGTAAACAGAAAGTACAACAACGGGCAATTGCCGAGATCGATAACCTCGATCCAAATAGTCCCTATCGCCAAAATGCACTACGACTACTTTTGGATTTGAGAGTGGTGCTAGAAACAAGACAAAATCGTAATAATCAAGACACGGAGTTATTAATGAGTTTAAGAACTTCTCAACCTTATTTAGAATACATGGCGCAAATAACTCGCGAGGCTGAACAAGGATTAGTTATCAAGCAGCTTAACCGTAAGCTAGGTAGTTTATCATCTGAATCGATCGACAAAATAAACAATTTGAATGTCGAGAAGTTAGAAGCTCTTGGTGAGGCTTTATTAGAATTTACAAATGTGAGCGATTTGAATACTTGGTTGG
>JANNBD010000278.1:0-9531 GCA_031385105.1 Chamaesiphon sp. OTE_78_metabat_374 | reverse complement strand
CTACCATACTCGATCGTCCAATCTGGTAATTTAGACGCTCAGATGGTTGCAATGATTGCGGTTAAATCACTCAGCCAACCAGAAGCAGTCGGACAGATCTTCGGACGCTGAAACAATATCAGATGATTTGCGTCCGAGATTTATGAGCCGACGACGATTGTTTCGATGCTCTGTACGATTAGGATTGATTAGCAAAATTGATGATTGGAATGGCCATCGTCACCTTCTGAAAGTTGAGACAATCCAGACAGAGTATAATCGATCGACGAGCTAGAAATAGTAACGTAATTCACACCAGCGGGATGTAGATACCATGAAACAAAGAAGCATTAATTATGGCATCCTCGCCGCATTGTGTGCGACTAGCCTCAACTTTGGCATCGGGCTGCCAGGGATGACAGTTACTCCACCCGCAAAGGTTACTCCGACGAAAACAATTCCGACGATTAAAACCAACTCACTACCACAAGTCGTTCCTTCCAAGCCAGTTGCTCCCGCGAATGCCCCAATTTTTAATCCGCCAGCAGTAAGAACTTCTAATATCATCCCGCTAGTTGCTGTACCAAACTTAACTCCAACTACGCTCAAAAGCTTCACCAATCTCTACGGAGAGGTATTGGCGGTCAAATTTACCCCCAATCAGCAGCAAAGAATCCAGCAGAGGTTGAGCCGAGAGTGGATGACGAATTTGGGACTGCGAAATACTATCATTAAAACGATGGCGATGGAACCCCAAATCCTCCGTGGGACTCCAGTCGAGCGCAGTCAGATTCAGACTACATTAGTCGGAAATCTGCGCCAACAGGTGCTAGATGGCGATAAAGATGCGCTGTGGCTGGTATCATTCTACGATGCGTCGCCCAAAAATTGGTTAGCACCAGGCAAACCGCCTTTAACTCAAATGACTACCGACATCACTGCTGATGCTCTGTGCTTTATGGTAAACGAAGTCATGGGTAAATCGGTAGCTACAAATGATAGTAGACTTAAGAGTGCGATCGCGACCAAGCTCACTGCTGAATATGCTAATATTCCGGCGAATGTAAAACAAGAATTATCTAGATTGCCAACAAACTGGCTGACATTTAAAACTAGTGAATGGATGCGGCGTGGTGATGAATTTCGCGAACAAATGCGGATTCACTGGGGTCAAAATCTCGAAGCCTATATTCCTGAACTAAAAGCAATCAGCAAGCTCAGACGCGAAAGGTTAGCCACACTCAAAGCCGATCCAAATATTCAGTGGAGTCGGATGAACTCGATTCAACGTCAAGGTGCGCTACAAAAATCTGAACTAGATTTCCAAAATAATCTGCGAACGCTGGCGCAAGTCAAAACCGTTCAAGTTAGTAATTATATTAACGCGATGGAAGTCGCTAGTTCGATCGGCAATTCACCAACTCGCTATCCATTGAGATTGAAAATAAAATAGTTTAATTGGTGGATGGTGGATAGTGAATAGTGATTAAATAATTATTTCCACTCTCCCACCATCCAATTCCCAAATCCCAAATTTTAACAAGAAGCAGGGATCTAAATCCCCCACTTTTAAGTGGATTGTGCTTGGTGTATTTTTAGGGTAGGGTTGAAATCCTCACTCAAAAACCCCAATTCTCAACTCTCAATTCTCAATTCTCAATTAATTCAATGCGTATTCTTGTCACAGGTGCTAGTGGTTGCGTCGGTCATTATGTTAGTGAAACACTAATTCAAAATACCGATCACGAACTGTTTTTATTTGTCCGTAATCCTGCCAAACTAACGGTAGATATTACAGCACGTCCTGGGATTCATGTGATCACCGCAGACATGATGGAGATCGAGCAACAGGCTGAATTACTCAAGACTATCAACGTTGCAGTACTCACCGCAGCAGGTTGGGGTGGACAAGAAGCGTTTGATATTAACTACACAAAAACTCACATCTTATTTGATTTGCTCGATCCCAATGTTTGTGAGCAAGTCATCTATTTTTCCACAGCAAGTGTCCTCGATCGCAATGGTAAATTATTAGCCGAAGCAGGTAAGATTGGAACGGACTATATCATGTCTAAACATCAGTGTTTGGACAAACTTACTAAGGCAGCAACAGACAAAAATAGTATTGCTTCCAAAATTACCACAGTTTTCCCAACGCTAGTACTCGGCGGCGATGAAACCAAGCCCTATTCTTTTCTCTCGGCTGACTTACCAAGTGTGACTAAATATGTGGGGTTATTGCAGTTTTTCACTGCTGACATGAGCTTCAACTTTATTCATGCTAAAGACATCGCCGAAGTAATTAGGCATCTGATTGCTCATCCTGAAATTGCTGATAAATTTGACCGACGCATAGTTTTAGGTAATCAAGTAATTAGTGGTGATGACGGCATCAAAGAAATTTGTGGGTATTTTGGGAAGAAAAGTCTATTTCAGATTAACTTATCAAATACGATCGCGAATTTCTTTATCAAAGTATTTAAGATTCAAATGGCTGAATGGGACAGGTTCTGTCTAAATTATCGCCATCTTAGTCATGCAAATGCAGTCAACCCAGCTACATTTGGATTGACTACTTATGCCCCAACGATTACAGATGTTTTCCGCACTCGTGGATTGTGATATGTGTGGTTATTAACCGAGAGAGTTGATAACAAAATTCAGTTTAGGTGATTATTTCAGATCTAATAAACCTTGCTCCTTTAATTTGGGATTGAATCGAATTTCTGTCTTAACTCCGCGCTGTTGAAGTTTAGCTTGAATGGTTTCTTCTACCCGTCTAGCAACTTGCTTGAGCAGCTTGATTTGGGCTACGCCATCTAAATCCTCAAAGCTGTCATTTTCGGCGGCTGTCATGGCATGGTTGGTAGCAATTGGATCTAGCCATGCTGACTTAGCTTCAGCATTTCCATTCGGTGTAGCACAGTTTTCAGTAATCCACGATGACTGGACACCTTCTAAAAATGTACGATTGGGCTTGTCGATCGTGGTAGCCTTTACCCAATAACAATATTCTGGCTGTCTGACTAGATGTTGTTTGAGGCTCAAGTAGATATCACGTGAATATCCTACAAATTGTAAGGTTTGAGCTTCGTCAAAGATTGCATAAATACCAATTTGACTCTGGAGTTGTTCTGGTAGCTCTCCAGCATCATTAATGTATGGTAGAAACTCCAAGCTACCTAAACTGGGAAGATCGCTAGTCGATGACATAATAGTTGGAAGTTGGGAGTTAGGAGTTGGGAGTTGGATTGCAAGTCAAGATCTTAAATTAGCGATGTCAACCTATAGAACCTTTTGATAAATTGCACATAATCGACTTGGTTGAAAAATCTTTGCGGCAAACATGAAGTTTGGCGGTACGTTGATAATTAAATGTGTTGGTGATTGATGATATTGTTCTAACTCAGCAGGCATACCCTTTGGTGTACCTGGACTGTATGGAACAGGTTGAAATAATATTTCAGTGAAAGTGACCGTTTCACAGTTGGCTTGTTCGGCTACTTGCTGGAGGAATTTTTCACCAATAAGTAGACCAAATAAGATTTTTTGGACTTCTGGCTCTAGTGTGAAACTACCATCAAAGTTTTCAATTACTTTTATTTTCATCAGCAGGTAGTCTAGTTATAATCGATGCTTGAGAACTGATTAAGATTCAATATTATGTAGATATCACGTAGGGTGGGCACTGCCCACAATCAACCTTAATACTCGTAATGCGAAGTTCATTCGTAGCCACGAGAACAGGACAAATAATACTTGATATTATTAAGCATTAACATATCTGGTGGGCAGTGCCCACCCTACACAATTAGAATTAACTAAACCTAAACTTTCGTGATATCCTTCTCTTTCTCAGCTAATACCTGTTCGACTTTCGCTCCATACTTATCAGTTAGTTTCTGAATTTTGTCTTGGAGATCTTTCGATTCGTCTTCAGATATTTCGCTAGCTTTTTCTTGTTTCTTGACAAAATCGATCGCATCACGACGAATATTGCGGACAGAAACCTTGCCTTCCTCTGCGTACTTACCAGCTTGCTTGACAAACTCTTTGCGACGTTCACCAGTTAAAGGTGGGATATTCAACCGAATCATTGAACCATCGTTATTGGGAGTCAAGCCAATATCTGACAGCGAGAGGGCTTTTTCGATCGTCGCCATACTGCTCCGATCGAATGGTTGAATTGTAATCGTCGTCGAGTCAGGTGTCCCAATATTTGCCAGAGATTTTAATGGTGTGGGCGTACCATAATAATCGATCGTCACTCGATCGAGTAAACTAGCACTTGCGCGTCCAGTCCGAATCGTATTAAACGATCTCTGTACGGACTCAACCGCCTTCTGCATATGACCTTCAACATCAGCAAATTTCACAAGAACCTCCTACATAAGTACCAACTTTTTCACCCGCTACCACCCGCTGAATATTGCCCCGTTCGAGCAAATTGAAGACAATAATCGGGATATTATTCTCACGACACATGGCGATTGCCGTTGTATCCATTACCCGCAAGTCTTGATTCAGCACATGGGTAAAAGTGAGACTTTCAAATCGTTTTGCGTCAGGATGGAGATTGGGATCGGCATCATAGATTCCATCAACTTTAGTCGCTTTGAAGATCACATTAGCATCGATCTCCGCTGCTCTGAGCGCAGCCGCAGTATCCGTCGTAAAGAACGGATTACCAGAGCCAGCTCCAAATACCACTACCCGACCTTTTTCAAGGTGGCGAATCGCTCGACGACGGATGTATGGTTCGGCGACTTCCTGCATCGCGATAGCTGTCTGGACTCTGGTTTGGACACCTTTCTGTTCGAGCGCGTCTTGGAGAGCCATCGCATTCATGACAGTAGCAATCATCCCCATATAGTCAGCGGTGGCTCGATCCATGCCTTTGGCTGAAGCTTTGACCCCACGGAAGATATTTCCGCCACCTACGACGATAGCAACCTGGACACCACTGGCGACGACTTCAGATACTTCTTGCGCGATAGCCTGCACGATTGTTGGATCGATGCCGTAGCCAAGATCGCCCATTAGGGCTTCCCCACTCAACTTGAGCAACACCCGCTGGTAAGTCGTCCCCATGCTATTTATCTTCTTAACTCAAAATTTTCCCAAACTTACCATACCAGGAAATGGCGATCGAATGTCGGTATTGAGGGACAGCAATTCCAAAGTCAGAAATGCTGAAGAAATCTAAATTGGCTCGCCCTCACCCCGCTCTCGCCTGCGGCTCTGGCTCCCCTCTCCCAAGCTTGGGAGCGGCGTTTTTATTCGGGGGTTCCCCCCGAATAAGAAAACGACAAGACAGTGGGGTTGGGGGTGAGGGCAGTTAACCTAAGCAGTCCCTTAAAAAAGGTGAGCCAATGCCCACCTCTAAAAATCCGAATCTAATCGCTAAAGCCTAATTGTTATTTGCGTTAAATTCACGGAAAGTCTGATAAAACTCGTTCTCTTCGTAGATATGACATTTATCAGTGATGTCTTTCATCATTTCCCAAGTGAACTTACGTTCTTTGATGTATTCACCCCACTGATTCTTGATGATTGCATGGGCTTCACGCAAGCGGTACGAAGGAATCGCCGTAGAAACATGATGGGGAACGTGAACATTGATATCGTGACAGAGGAACTCAACCCACGCAGGGTAGTCACAATGTACGGTACCAGACAACTGGGCAATCGCTTCATTCCACTCGCCTTCAGGGTTGAAAGGAATATCTGCGGCTGTGTGATGGACGATCGTGAACGTACTCATCCAGAAGTGATATACCAACCAAGGTAATACCCAGAACTTGACGAAGCCCCAAATACCCAAAGTCCCAATCATAATTGGGAAGATAATTGCCGCACCGATGATCACAAATAAAGCCGAAAACTTGACATCATCTCTGGTTTTACCTGCTTTAAACTTGCGCCAGTCAAAGTGGACTGCTGCCCAGTGGGGTAAAGATGCCAACCACCAGAGCCGACCACGCATAGCTTGATAAACTACTTGGAGCCAAGCTGGGGCACCAGCATAGGCTTCAGGTCGCCAAGGTTGCCACGCATTGTCCACATCCATCTTGTTGGTGTGTTTGTGGTGCTTGGCATGTCCATACCGCCAGCCGTGGAAAGGATAGATCAGCGTCAACATGAACAGATGACCGACGATATCGTTTACCTTGCGGCTATTTGAAAAGGAACGGTGAGCGCAGTCATGTCCGATCACAAAGCAGCCAGTCATGGCTGTACCTGTAAATACCCATGCCAGCGGTAATAGATACCAAGGTGAGTAAGCAATTGCTGCCATCCCCAGGGTGACGCTGACAACCGTTTTGAGCGTCATCAGGAAGGCTTTGGTGTTGTCTTTGGCAAAAACTTCTTTTGGTAAAGATTGAACGATGTGCTTGAGTTTAATCTTCGGGGACAGCACGGTGGCTGTATTCGGCTCGATCGATAATGTCATGTAGCGGGTTAGATCTCCAGAAATTATAAAGCACCGTTATTGCTACAGCGAATTAGACACCGCTCTATTCCCCTACTCAAGAGGCTCTGCCAATAGCAGATCGGTGTTAATTATTAATTTGTAGCCTGATTAGGTACTGTTTTGTTAACAATCATTAACATTTATATTACCTTAGTCTTCGACTGGCGGCTAGTATATCGATCCCCGAATTTTAAGATCTAGTTACAAGATCCAAGCTATGCGTGGACTAATTTGGGGAGCAGTCGATCGAGAACTTGTTTCAGCACCATCGCTGTCCAGTCAATATCGGCGGCTGTGGTGCTCTTGCCGAGGGTAATGCGGATTCCGCCTACCGCATCAATTTGGCTGTACCCCATTGCCAATAGAATCGGGCTGGGGGTAAGTTTGCCGCTGGCACAAGCGGCTCCAGCACTAATTCCAATCCCCGCGAGATTGAGCTGGCGGACAATTGTTTTACCAGTAATCGGTTCTGCTTGATTAGAGTGAGGAATATTCAGACAAAAGCTGAGGTGGTGGGGAAGACGATGCAGGGGATCCCCAGTGGGGATCAGGTTCGGACAGTCTGCGAGAAGGCTAAATAATCGATCGCGCAGCTCAGTCAGTCGGATATTCTCGGTCACTAATTCATCACTGGCAAGTTCAGCCGCAATGCCAAATCCAGCGATTTGCGGCACGGCTTGAGTGCCAGATCTTTGACCCATTTCTTGACCACCACCAGCCAAGAGCGGGATGATTTCAATCCCTGGCCGGATGTACAATGCGCCTGTACCCTGTGGCCCGTAAAGCTTGTGACTAGACATCGAGATCAGATCGATACCAAGCTGCTGGACATCGATTGGGAGTCTACCCGCAGTTTGAACGGCATCGGTATGAAAATAAACTCGATATTTGTGACAAATCGCTGCGATTTCAGCGATCGGTTGGATGGTGCCAACTTCGCTTTGACCGTGGATAATCGATACGAGAACGGTATTTGGTCGAATTGCCAGATCGAGATCGTCGGGATTGACTCTGCCGGATCGATCGACAGCCAATCTCGTAACTTGCCAGCCTTGATTTTCGAGCCAGCGTACTGGTGCACTGATTGAAGAGTGCTCGACACTGGAAATAATCAAATGTTGAGGGGTGTCATATAGATTTGCCACCCCCATAATTGCCTGATTATTAGCTTCAGTTCCACCTGATGTAAAAGCGATCGCATCAGGGTTCGCATTGATTAATGCTGCTACTTGAAATCTGGCTTGTTCGATCGCCGTAGAAGCCCGTTCACCCCATTGATGAATGCTCGAAGGATTGCCCCATCCTGACGTGAGGACTTGGTGCATAGCCGCGATCGCTTCAGGGCGAGTTGGAGTTGTCGCACTATGGTCTAAATAAATCTGCATAGACTCAGGTTGATGATTAGTTATTTATTCAATTTTAGATTGGCGGGCAGAGAGAAAACAAAGCTGTTGAAGTAAGATCTTTGATTTGATTTAAGCAAATCCCTTCTTCTCTACCACCTACCCTCTGCCCCCTACCCTCTTTCTAGCTGCCTGGTTTACAGATATTGTAGTCTTCATGTGATAGCACTTCTTTTGGTTGAAGAATGCCATCTCGCTCAAAGCACAACATCCGATAATTGCGGGTCACGGGAATACTAATTACTAATCGGTTGTGGCGCAGCCTTTTACCACCAAACTCTCGATAGTTTCGACGATCTTGTAGCCCAATGATAATATTTCTAGCTTTTAAAACCACATGTGATGGTAAGCTTTTGAGATCGATCGGATCAAAGGCAAAACTATCATGCCAAGTCCGTTTCTTCTCTTTCTTTTCGTTTACATCTACTTCTTCTTGCAGGCAGCGGTGACAGATCTGTCCGTAGCCTTTATGACCGCATTGAAACATTTTTCGGTGTCTGCTCATAATATATCCCTCGATGTCTAATGTAGTTGGTAAAAATGGTAAGTAAGCAGTTACGAATTAGCTGCATGGAAATTTAAGCAATGAAGTTAGATCCTACTGTTTTAGCTTGTTGAGATCTTGATAGAGCAAATTCTAATCAGATCTCGCGGCTAGCCAGCATTATCGTCGGTTCCATCATCAGACTGACCCACATCTCATCGATCATGACAAGATCGTCAGCCTTCAATCTTAGAAGTTAATCGGTACTCACTGAGTGATCTTGATGACAGTCAAGTAATAAATGATACAATTAGACACGTAGAATCTAATTAGCCATCAACCATTTGATGTGTCGCAGGTCTTTACTGGATTGGTAAAGAACGATCAATTCATAGTTTACCATTCATAGATTTGGGTTTTTCTCGTGAAATTCCGACAAGTTAGTGGTGCTGTTCGCACATCACGCCCCTTGCTTCTATCTAGTTTAGCTCTTGGAAGCGTCTGTGTTGCTCTTTTTGGTGGATATTTATTTTGGTTTCGCTCCCAAAGTCAAGCACCGAAGCGTTTACCGCTGTTACCACAGGATGAATTAATTCGAGTCTATTTCAACCACGATCAATCTGGAGAGTTCACAGAGCTTTATCGGCAGAAAACCAGACCAGGGAGGGATTTAGGTGTGAAGTTAATTGAAGCAATCGATTCAGCACAATCGCAGATTGATATCGCAGTACAAGAGTTTCAATTACCAAATATCGCCCAAGCTCTGGTAGCTAAGTCGGCGGCAGGAGTTAAGATCAGGGTAGTTCTGGAACACAAATATAGTCGTTCTCCGAGTCAATTAACAGCCGCCGAAGTCGAAGGATTGACAGTCCGAGAACAAGATCGTTACAAAGAATATCAAAAGTTAGTAGATATTGATCGAGATGGAACTCTGACTCCCGCCGAAATCAATCAACGCGATGCGATCTCAATCCTCAGAAATGCTCGAATTCCAATCCTCGATGATGCGGCGGATGGCTCTAGGGGGAGTGGCTTGATGCACCACAAATTTATGGTGGTGGATGGACATCAAGTCTTTGTTACATCTGCAAACTGGACGATGAGCGATGTTTATGGCGATTTTAGTCATCCAGATAGTGAAGGCAATCAAAATAATCTGGTGCAAGTTGAAAGTAAAGAATTGGCAGCAG
>JANNBD010000265.1:0-2821 GCA_031385105.1 Chamaesiphon sp. OTE_78_metabat_374 | reverse complement strand
CGCGATGTTGTTAGCGATGCTCCAGAGGAGAAAATATGCCAACGCAACCCGATCGATTCCTGAGATTGGAATAAGAAAATTCTCAGTGCCCACCCTACTGGCTGAAGATGAGGCTGTTTGTCTGAAACGATCGCATTGATTCGATCGGTACTTCTAAAGCATCGATCGGCGATTACCAATAAACAATTGACATCGGGTGGTAAATAAATCCGCACCACACCTTCTTGGTGACTTCATACACCGCCTTGAGCGGGACTTGATGCGATCGCCAGGAACCCTCGATCTGATGCCCATCTAGCTCTTTTGGCCCCGTCCAACCCTTGGGAGAGCGGAAGACGATCGCTGGATACATGGGGCGAGTGGTGTCTCCATCAACACGGGCGATGCTTTGAGGCGGTCGCGGGCTTGCTGCCTGCCCAGCCAGACTAACAAACCCTCGTTCGCGGTAGCAGAGCGTTTGCCCCAGCAATAGCGTCGGCTCTGCCGAATCGCCGTCACCGTAATCACAATTCAAAATGAACCAGAACCCTCTGTTAGACCTCCCAGTAAATAGACCTGTAAGACGCTATGACTTCGATTGGCTCAAGGTTGTGGCAACGTTTACAGTCTTTATTTTCCACTGTCTGCGATTTTTCGATCTCGGAGCTTGGCATGTCAAAAATAACCAGCTCGATCCGATTGCCACTGAGGTTGCAGGGCTGTTGTTGCAATGGATTATGCCGTTATTCTTCCTATTATCCGGCACCAGTATTTATTTCGCACTCAAGTCCCGCACCGCAGGGCAATTCCGCCGCGAACGATCGATCCGGCTGCTGATTCCGTTACTGTTCGGAATATTGGTCTTATCGCCGCCACAAGTTTATCTAGAACGTGTGAGCAATCCAAATCATGGCGTTTCCCCGTGGACTGGCGGACAGTTTTCAGGCTCCTTTTGGGAGTTCATCCCCCACTATTTCCGAGGATGGTATCTATTTGGCGGAAACTTTGCCTGGATGGGAATTCATCTATGGTATCTGCTGGTGTTGTGGCTATTTTCGCTATTGTTGCTACCGCTATTTTTAGCAATTAAGCAAGGTAAAGGACAAAAATCGATCGACAAGTTGGCAAATGCCCTCGAACAACCAATCGTTATCTTCCTATTAGGTTTGCCCATCGTCATCCTCGAAAGTGGACTAGATCCAGCGACATTCGGCGTTCGGGCGGCAGGTGGTTGGAATTTTTTCACTTACTTAACGTTGCTGTTATTCGGCTACCTCATCGTTGCGGATCGGCGGATCGAACAGAGAATCGATCGAAATTTTATCCCTGCTTTAATAATTGCCGTATTGACAACTCCATTCTTACTGACACATTTTCGCGATCTATTCACTAGGAGTGGAGCGACTTATGGTTCATTAGACTATACTCTGGTAAACGCTTTACGAGCTTTCAATTCTTGGTGCTGGATCTTAGCATTCCTTGGTTTGGGCAGAAAATTTCTAAATTTCAACCATCGAGCATTAGGATATCTGAGTGAAGCATCTTTGCCATTCTATCTGCTGCATCAACCAATAATTTTATTAGTTGGATTCTCGATCGCAAATTGGCAAATAAGAACATTGCCAAAGTTTATGGTGTTGAGTTTAGTTTCTTTTGTGTCGATCGCTCTAATTTACGAGTTATTTGTACGACGGATTAGGTTACTCCGCTTTTGCTTCGGCTTAAAATCAAATTGAACGCGTTCGCGTTGGCGTTGGCGTTAGCCTACCGTCAGGTGGTAGCCTGCCTTCTTGGAGATTGTTGACGATCGCGGGTGCCCAAGACAACCTCGTGACCCAATTCTACTAGTTTTTTACCGAGTGTTTGACCAACGATTCCAGAACCGATAATAGCGACTTTCATATTGACTCCTTCACAGGGATTAATGACTTGCTCCAATCCTAGCAATCCTTAGTTTATAATTCAAATCAATAGTTCAAATATAGTCTATTTGTTAAATGGATTTAAGATCGTTCGACCTCAATTTGTTGGTTGTACTCCATTCGCTGATTGCCGAGCGAAGTGTTTCCAATACGGCTAAAAAACTTCACCTGAGCCAACCAGCCACTAGTGCCGCTCTAAAAAGATTGCGGGTAGCATTGGGCGATCGCATCCTGGTACGCGATGGATTGCACATGGTTTTGACTCCTAGAGCGGAAGAATTACTCGCACCACTGGCAGCAATTTTGAGCGAAATCGAGCGCACTTTGACAAATCCCGCACCTTTCGATCCCGCTCATGTAGAACGCACAATGCGGATCGCCACGAATGACTATGGGGCGTTTATTCTAATTCCACCATTGATGCAGCGGTTAGAATCAATTGCACCAAACATTAACGTCGAAGTCTGGGAGATCGGGCGAGATGCAATTGCTGCGCTCAAAGAAGGGAAGATAGATTTAGCCATTGCTGATGGTTGGACATTGAAGCAGTGTCAATGCACCGAAGTCCTGTTCTCAGAAAACTTTACCTGTCTGGCTCGTGCCGATCATCCCCGCATTCAGGGTGAATTAACACTCGATCGATATTTAGCCGAAGAACATATTCTCGTTTCACCGCGTGGGCGGGTAGTGGGACATGTGGATGCGGTACTCGCACAACAAGGCTGGGAGCGAAAAGTGCGCTTGACTTTACCTCATGTCTTAGCAGTACCAGCGGCAGTTGCGGCAACTGATGGAATTGTGACAATCGCTTCGCGCATTGCCCATCAGCTTGCTGCTAGCTATGACTTACAGATTTTGTCGCCACCGCTTGATGTTGGTGATTTTCAAGTCGCAATGGCATGGCGATCTCCGCTGACTAA
>JANNBD010000261.1:0-1896 GCA_031385105.1 Chamaesiphon sp. OTE_78_metabat_374 | reverse complement strand
GCGTCGCTGCTCTAGGCTTGCTCATTCTGGGTCGGTCTGCGTTTCTCACGATTGCCTACGGGCACGGCGCGCTGGAGGCTGGAAACTTTAATCGCTGTTGGTATTCTGCGACGCAAGACCCGCAGACAGGAAAGCTCGTCCGCGAGTGGGATGTCATCGGAGAATCCACCGAGACCACCTTTGTTGAGCGGCTCGACATGTGGGTTGTCGGCACCTTTTATTTTAGCTTTCCACAAGTTGGGTGTGAATTTATCATAGACAATTTGTCTGTTCTGGATTTTATATCCCCCAGTTTTGCTAATTTTAGAATTGACTGCACTAGCTGAATTTGAATCTTCATCAGTTAATTGCAACATCGAGTTCTGATTTTTATTTTCCAACGCTGACAAATATTGTTCGACAACGTTTTCTGGAGTAGGTGCGCCCCGCTTATTCGCACTGCATGAGTACAGCGATATTAATGTGCATCCAACTGTAATTGTGAAGATCGATCGCCATCTAATCGAGGATTTATTAGCTAGATTTACTGTTTGCATCTCAAATATTTCACTCTGACAATAATAGCTCGATCTAGATAGAAATATCAGGTGTTTTTCACTTTGCTTTTAAGGCTCTTATTTCTTTATCAGTAAGATCGCGCCAGGATCCTAATGATAGTCCGTCAAGAGATAGTTGACCGATTGCCGTGCGAACTAATCTTAATGTGGGAAAACCAACAGCGGCTGTCATCCGCCGAACTTGGCGATTCTTGCCTTCAGTTAATGTCAATTCTAACCAGGCTGTCGGGATATTTTGGCGATCGCGAATTGGCGGATCTCGCGGTGGTAAAGTAGGCTCGGCGGGTAATAGCTTTACTCTTGCTGGCTTGGTGCGATAGTCTTGCACCGCTACACCAGTCGCTAGCCGTTCGATTGCCACATCATCGGGGATCCGCTCTACCTGCACCCAATAGGTGCGTGGATGCCCATATTTGGGATCGCTGAGTCGATTTTGAAGCCTGCCATCATCTGTGAGCAGCACCAAACCCTCACTATCCCAATCCAATCTCCCCACGGGATAGACATCAGGAATGGGAATGAAATCTTTGAGTGTCTGTCTACCACCATCATCGGTAAATTGACTTAGGACACCATAGGGTTTGTAGAAGAGGAGGTAACGCAAGTTGGTGGATGGTGGATGGTAGATGGTGGATAGATTTGTAGGTTGGGTTGAGCCTCGTTGGCGTAGCCTTTCGCCTCGAAATAACCCAACAGCTAGGGTGTTGGTGTTGTGGATGTTGGGTTGTCTCCTAAGGTCGAGGCTCCGCCAACATTCTTCAACCCAACCTACAAATCTGGGGTGGAGATGTGGAGTATGTGCAGAGAAAAAGGACGCTTGCGTCCAAATTCACCATTCACCATTCACTATCCACCAATTTCAATTTCATCGGCGAAACTGGCTGTCTGAGTAAATTCAAAGGGACCTGCGATCGATCCCCAGACTCGTTCGTTGGTTTCCATGTCTAGACCTCGATCGAGGCTGATTAGCTGCTGGGGGCTGATTTCAAAGCTATTATCTAGATAGGTGTCTTTGCCATTGCGGAAGACTTTACACCCTTTTCCAGGCTCAACATAGCCCTTAAAGGTACTGCCTGTCCATTCGGTAATCATCGTGCAGCCGGACATTTTAATAATTTTATCGCGAGTGAGTTGTTGGAGTAGGGATGGATTACGGGCGGCTCCGTGAAATTTGGCTTCGGGTTCGATCGTATAGTGTTCGATTTCAATTTTATCGTCGATGACCACAAATTTTAATACCCGCAAGCGGTAGGGATTGTGGAGCTGAAAATCATACGCTTGTTCGACAAATAAACCGACTCCATCCATTAGCTCGTAGGGGAGGGGACGCATACACACC
>JANNBD010000140.1:0-2706 GCA_031385105.1 Chamaesiphon sp. OTE_78_metabat_374 | reverse complement strand
ATATTGTGTACTTAGCTTACCTTAAACACCAGCGTTAAAAACCGCTGCTAATAGTCCAAAGTCCGCCTGCGCGGACTAAATTTCTCCGGCCGCGTAGGCGGACTTCGTATCACGAGCAGCGGTTTTAACCGCTGGAGTTCTAGGTAGCTGATTTTGCTAGATTACGTCGATAAACTACCCCCAACATACCAGTCACGATCGCCAGTAACAGCCATTCAGCAGGTTCGGGTGTCGCGGAAACCTTTGCTGGTGGCATCTGTTGTTTATCCTCTACATCCCGCTTGAAGCGATCTTTGTCCTTTTCGGCGTTTTTGAGATCTTGCTTCTGCTGATCGTTGACGAGTACGATCATCGAGGAATAAGGGGTGACAAGGTTGTATCGTTTGGCTAAAACATGCACCGCATCCAATTCTTTGAGCTGATTGGGCTGCAACGATTGGCTGACTTGGGTGATCCATTGGCGGGCGGCGAGTGCATCGAAGCCATCATCTTTGGGCTTCGCAGTGGGATCTGTTGACTGACTCAGGAACCAAGCGTAGTTGTCTACCACACTCAGCAGTGATGTATCTTTGCCCAAACTAGGCAGGGTGGCGATCCGTTGCATCACGGTTTTGATCTCAGTTGAGACGCTCCCGCCACTGTGTTGAATCATCGATAGGGTAGCATCATCATAGGCAAAAGGTAATCCGCCCAGATGCACCATCCACAGGGGTGCGGACATGGTTTTTGGCTTGTCTTTGTCGGTTGATAGTTCGTAGCTACCTCGATCGGTAATTGCGATTACCGCATCGTACTTGGGATTAGCGGCTGTTTGACTGAGGCTTTCAAACTGCTCCAGCATTTGCTTTTGTTCGATCGATCCATAGAACATAGCTTGATCTGGTTTGAAACTCGCTATCGATCCTAACTGTGGTTGAGCTGCTCCGCTAGTCGTGAGATAAAGATCGATCTGATTCTGAGGCAGGATATTCGATCGCAACCAGTCGATCGTTTTCACTAGTTCGGGGCGATGGGCATTCATGCTGTAGGAGCCATCGAGGACGATCGCCAGCCGTTGATTCTGGGGCAAGCTATAGCCATTGGCATCAAAGGGTTTGGCGATGATATTGCTCCCATTGGGCAATGTCATTTGATGTACTGCTGGTGCCGATGTGTCAGCAGCAATCGAGTCGGGTAGCCATTGATGATTAGATGCTACGGATTTACCATCAATTGTCCGGTTAGTATTCCGATTCCAGTAGACGTTGCGCTGCTCATTGAGGTGCGGTAGTGGCCAGCTATTAGCCTGTTTCATCACCTTGTACGTCATCCACATATTCATCGGTTGCCCTTGGGCTAGGATTGGATAAACGCGCAGGCGATAGTTTTGGGGGCCAACTTGTTCGAGCAATGCTGGATCGACTCGCTGTACTAGCTGCTCTTTATAGATTTTTTGGGCCGCGCCACGAGTAGATACTTGGAAGGGGTAACTCAGAGCTTTATTATCAGCTTCACCCAGCCAGATGCCAGTAAGTGTCGCACTTTCAGGCAGTGAGAAATAATAGAATATTTCTTGTAGCTCCGTTGTTTGATTTCGGTAGGTTTCATGGAGTTCCAGATCAGCCCAATCGCCATGAGGGGTGACTTTTAGCTGTTGATTGGTCAAAAATACTCGCTTCGCATCAATACTCAGCAGTCCGGCATTGACTTCAGCGCGATTGAAATTTGACTCGACGGCACGACGGATGGTGTCTTTTTCGCCGCGCAAAATCGGCACATCAAAAAATTCGGCGTAGAGACCTTCAGCAGTTTGGCGATCTTCACGTTTCCCTTGATAGGTAAATGGCTTGGTCAGAAAATCATAAGCATTCATGGCAGATCGTTCGCCGGAGAAACTCAAATACCGATAGTCGGCAAGATAGGCGTTTAATAAGCCTTGACGAATCTGCTCTGTTTTTTGGAGATTTACAGCTCTGTCGGCTGGCTGTTGTTTCAATAGTGCAAACGCTGCAAGTTGAGGCTGATATGACAGGCTGCTAAAAACCCATACCCAGGCAACTGCCAACACACCGACGAGAGATTCTATCTTCCATCTGCCATACCGCTCGACCGATTGCTGAAAATTTTGCCACCACAGTTTCTGGGCGACAAACGCCATCCCAAACGGCGCGCTACCCACGGCGAAACCACAGGCAAAGAGCGGAAACACAACAACGATTAAAACGAATGCCTCCAGATGAGTCAGGAACCAAATCAGGACTGGTAGTACGAAGCATGACGCGATCGCTGTCAAGTACAACGAGACGAGCAAGAATAAGCTCAAACCTACCAGTGAGAATAAGTTTCCCCGTTGCTCCACTGGCTCTACTTGCCGCTGTTTCCAAAACCAATAACAGCTACCAGCAAATCCGATTATCCCCGAAACTAGCAAGAAGCTACTAGCCGTTGTCAACTCGCGCAGCATAAACAGTCGAATTACACAGGCAGTCAAGATCGGTGCTTCGATCGCGTAAAATAACTCAAATAATGACAGTGGCGATTGTAACTTTGCCTGCTGTTTTTGACTTCCAGCGATCGTTGTAGCCAGTGGTACGCCGATTAATCCAATAAATGGGATCATCATATCAATTGGCACTGTCATTATTTGAGTTATTTTACGCGATCGAAGCACCGATCTTGACTGCCTGTGTAATTCGACTGTTTATGCTGCGCGAGTTGACAACGGCT
>JANNBD010000251.1:0-16963 GCA_031385105.1 Chamaesiphon sp. OTE_78_metabat_374 | reverse complement strand
TATGATTCCGCCTGGATTGGGATTTGTGACGGTTAGTCCCAAGGCTTGGGCGGCTTATAAGGTGGCGAAGTTACCTCGCTATTATATGGATTTGGTAAAATATAGTAAGGGTGCAGCGAAGAACACTACTCCGTTTACGCCACCAGTTAACTTGATTTTCGCCTTGCAAGCTGCCTTAACGATGATGAAGGCTGAGGGGTTGGAAAACATTTTTGCGCGCCACCTGCGGCATATGCACGCGACTCGTGCGGCGATCACGGCGATGGGTTTGGCGTTGTATGCACCGGAGGGACATGGTAGTCCGGCGATTACGGCGGTGGCTCCGACGACTGTGGATGCGGAGCAGATTCGCAGTGTGATGAAGAAGAAGTTTGATATTGTGCTGGCTGGTGGTCAGGATGATCTCAAGGGTAAGATCTTTAGAATCGGTCATTTGGGGTTTGTTTGCGATCGAGATATTTTGACTGCGTTGGGTGCTTTAGAAGCGACGATTGCGGAGTTGGGGCATAGTGGGTTTACGCCTGGTGCGGGGGTTGCTGCGGCGGCGAAGGTGTTGATGAAGTAATTTGAGATTGCTTGTAGTTAGCGTATCGGCAAACTATTAGAACTTGTGGGTTTCAGTCTTCCTAGTGAGGGCAGAACCCGGATTTGGGGGGTCTGCCCCCCAACCCCCCCACCGAGGGGCGGGACGCACCCCCTCGGACTCCCCATCGTAAGGATTGGTTTGTGTGTTCGCGTGGTGGGGGTGGCGGTAGCTCCATTTTTGGATTTTAGTTGGATGTTACTGGATTGAAGATTACACGTTGTGTAATCTCTTCAAGTCTTCAAGTCTTCAAGTCTTCCAAAATTCACCCTCATCAATCACCAACTCACCTTGGCTGTGTACCGAAAAGTTGCCGCGCATTTACAGCAAATAGAGGGAATTACGGTATCATTTTTGACTTCTATTAATCGGGGATCTAGTTATACTGAAAGTCAACTAGGTGATCTAGCAATTACAGGTGCCCATCTACTGACTGATTCAGATCAAATTAGGCTAAAACAGTTGCTTGGTTGTTATGCTGATCGGTACAATTGGTCAGAGATTCAGGCTGACTTGACAACTGATTAATGTTTGAATTAGACCGACAGTAGATTACTTGATCGCAATTGTGGTAGTTTTTATCATATAATTTACACTAATTCAGGTTTTGTGGAAGCTCAATCCAAAACTCAAATGGGTTATTTTAGGTTAGCTAGGATAGTGAATAGGTACCTTTCTTCTAGCAACTAAATTGTCAATAGCTACTGTCTACAACAATCTTTTAAATATTTTTGAAATCAATTATGCTAAATAGATTTTGGGGCGGTAGTAGTCGGAAGGACTCGCGTGAGAAGGCACGAGTTCGGAACCATGCTGTGCCTCAGGATCTAGTTGTACCTGTGTCAACGGAGCAGTCAGCGGAAGTTAGTAGTTTGGAAGGTGAGATCGTTGGCGTAGCCTCTCCTTTGGAGAATCGACAGTCTTTACCAATTAAGTCTACAGATTTAGGTCTACCAATCGCCACAGATGATCCAGAGGCTTGGTATCAGCAGGGTAATTTGTATCGGGACGCTGGGAAACTGGATGCCGCATTCACTTGTTATGATAAGACGATCGAACTCGCCCCCGACAGGCAAGAAGCTTGGTCTAATCTGGGCTGGGTTTTGGTTGGGTTGGGACGGTTAGAAGATGCTTTGGCTGCATACGCGCAAGCGATTAGGTTACGGCCAGAAGATGGCGATAATTGGGCGAATCAAGGCTGGGCTTTGTATCTGATAGGGCGTTATCCAGAAGCGGTTGAAAGTTGCGATCGAGCAATCGATCTCAATTCTACTGACAGGTTTGCTTGGTATCAGCAGGGGCGGGCGTTATTTGAATTAGGGGAATTCGATCGAGCACTTCAGGCTTATGATCGGGCACTGGCGATCGATCCCACTGATAGTCTCACTCTGGCGCACAAGGGCTGGTTATTGTTTCAGATCGACAGGGTTCAAGCGGCTTGTAGTTGCTATGAACAGAGTTTGCAGATCGATCCGAGTAGTTCATTTGCTTGGCATAATCACGGTCAAATATTATTCCACATGGGTAATATTCCTGGCGCGATTGATTCTTATCAGCAGGCGACTGAACTCGATCCCAAGTTTTATCAAGCCTGGAATAATTTAGGCGTTGCTCATTTTGAGCAAAAGAGTTTTCATGATGCGCTGCGATGTTATCAGCAATCGATTGAGTTGGCTCCCAATTTTCAAGCAGCTTGGTGTAATCAGGGCAAAGTCTTATTCTTCTTAGATGATTATGAGGCAGCTTTGGCTGCGTATACCAGAGTTACTCAGCTTCAGCCAGATTTCTATCCAGCCTGGAATTACTGCGGCAATATTCTGTTTCATCTGGGTGAGTTGGAACCCGCTCTCCGCAGGTATGAAACTGTCACTGAACTACAACCTCAACTAGCAGAAGGCTGGACAAATCGGGGGAATATTCTCGCCCAACTCGATCGACCAGCGGAAGCTCTCAATTGCTACACTCAAGTCACTAATCTCTTGCCCAAAGATGCTGAGGCGTGGAACAATCGCGGCAAAGCGATGTTTCAATTGGGTAGATATGAACATGCTCTCGACTGTTATCACAAAGCCACGCAGCTAGACCCTCAGTATAGTGATGCCTGGAATGATCGCGGCAAAGCGTTGTTTAAGCTAGCGAAGTTTGAGGCGGCGATTCATTCTTACGAACAGGCGACGAAACTGCATCCAGAGTTTTATACCGCTTGGAATAATTTAGGCGTTGCCCAGTTTCATCTTCAACGCTATGAAGCGGCGATTGCTAGTTACGATTGCACGCTCAAGCTCGAACCCCAATTTCATCAAGCTTGGTACAACAAGGGGATGGCATTGTTTCATCTGAGTCAGTATGAGCAGTCTTTAGCTTGTTATGACCAGACGCTCAAGCTCAAACCAGACTATCATCAGGCGTGGAATAATCTCGGCTATGTGCTGTTTCATTTGGGTAGAGATGAGGAGGCGATTGATAGCTATGAGCGCACCCTCGATCTTAATCCCGAATTTTATCCCGCCTGGTACAATCAGGGGATGACCCTCGCCCATCAGGGTAAATATGCTGAAGCGATCGATAGTTATGATCAGGCTCTAAGCTATCAGCCGGAAGATCCTTACATTTGGGATAGTCGGGGTCGCGCCTTTGCGGGACTGGGTAATGATGCCGAAGCCTTAAAATCCTATGATCGATCGATCGAGTTGTATGCTGATAATTACGAACCCTGGTACGAGCGGAGCAAGACTCTAGCCGAGCTTCAGCATTACCCTGAAGCAATTGAGAGTTTTGAGCAGACGCTCAAACTTAGACCCAAAGATCCGCTGATCTGGCATAGTTATGGCGTTGTCCAAAGCTTGCTGCAAGATTATACCGCCGCACTGGACAGCTACGATCGAGCGATCGCCATTGACCCCAATTTTTATGAAGCGTGGTATGAGCGGGGTAATGCCCTGGCGACTTTGGGGAGACATGAATATGCAGTTACCAATTATGAACGGGCGATCTCGATTGCGCCAGATTTTTATCCAGCCAGTCAGGGTAAAGGTCAATCTTTATTCAAACTCAATCGCTATACCGAAGCAATTGCCAGTTATAATCTCGCCCTGGAAATCGAACCTCATAGCTTTGATTCTTGGTGTCAGCGGGGTTATGCGTTCTTCCAGCTCGAACAGTGGGAAGAGGCTCTATTTAGCTATCAGCAAGCTCTGAAAATTAAAGTAACCACCTCAACTGTGTGGTACTTTCAGGGCAAAACGCTGCTCAAGCTTCAACGTTATCCCGACGCGCTCAGTGCTTACGATCGCGCCCTCAATCTCGACCTTGAACACTATCATAGTTGGAATGATCGCGGATTGACATTGGCACATCTGGGTCAACCAGAAGAAGCGATTAAAAGCTATCGCAAAGCAATCGAAATTAAACCAGATTATCATCCCGCTTGGCATAATTTGGGCAAAGAATTAACCCAAATTGGTGATGCTCAAAATGCGATGGTTGCTTACGAGCAAGCAATTGAATTTCATCCCCAAGATCCTGATACCTGGTATGGATTGGGTAATTTACTCTGGCAATCAGCCGAGTTTGCCGACGCAATCTACGCGTATCAGCAGGTCACAAGTCTTGAACCCTGTCGCGCCGAAGCTTGGTACCGCCAGGGTAAAGCATTTCAGCAACTTCAGGAATGGGCACAGGCAGCAATCTGTTATCAGCGCGTCAGCGAACTTACCACCGACAGCTACGATCTAGCCTATGATCGCGGTCAAGTTCTAGCCAAATTGCAACGGTGGGAAGAAGCCATTTCCTGCTACGATACCGCCCTCACATTGCATCAAAATGCCCCCGACGCTTGGAATGCCAAAGGAGTCGCTGAAGCCGCCCTCAGCCGCTGGGAAACCGCTCATGCTTGCTACGATCGCGCCCTCAGCCTCGACCCTGATAATCCAGGGATTCTCGATCGCCAAAGCCAAGTCAAAGCAGCTCAAGGTGACTGGGAATCCGCCCTCACCGCCTGCTGTCAATCGATCGAACTAGATCCTGACAATCCCGATGTGTGGGAGCAACATGGACATATCTCGATCGAGCTGGGCAATTATTTAGTTGCAATTAGGAGCCTGCACACAGCCACAGGGCTGCAACCAGAACGGGCACGAAGCTGGCAATTACTTGGGCAATCTCACTACCATCAGGGTGAGTTTGCGGACGCTTTGGGAGCCTATCAGCAGGCTCTAGAGCTGGCTCCCCATCATGCCCAAACCTGGTATAGTCGGGGCGAGTTGCTCGGTCATTTACAGCGGTGGGAAGATGCGCTCGATAGTTACGATCGCGCAATTGAATTTGACCCTAATTTTGCCCTCGCATGGTACCAGCGTGGACAAATTCAGTTCAAGCTCCAGATCAACCCAGCCGAGAATATTAAGAGCTATCATCGCTGTCTCGAACTAGATCCAGCTTACTCACCCGCGTGGTATCAGCAGGGTAATCTCCTATTTCAACTAGGGCAATTGGAACGCGCCCTCGATAGCTATCAACGCGCCCTGACGCTCAAGCCAGAAGATTACTACATCTGGAACAATCACGGCAACGTCTTGGGATCGCTCAAACGCTATGAAGCAGCGATCTCTAGTTACGATCGCGCGATCGAATTGCAGCCCCAATTCTACCAGAGCTGGCACAATCGCGGCAAAGCCCTGTTTCACCTCGCCCGCTATCAAGAAGCTGCCGCTGCCCACGAACGCAGCCTCGAAATTCATCCCCAGGATGCCAATGCCTGGAATGGGCGCGGTAGTGCCCTCCAGCAGATGGGCTGCTGGACAGAAGCTCTCGCCTGCTACGAGCAAAGCATCGAGATCGAAAAACAAGATCCCGTCGTCTGGCTCAATCGCGGCATCGCCCTGTTCCACCTTCAAAAATACGAAGATGCGATTGCCTGTTATGATAACTGTGCGATTCTACATCCTGACGATAACCAAGCTTATTACCATCGCGGTAATGCCCTGCTCGAACTCAGCCAATGGGAAGCAGCCGTCGCTAGTTTCGATCGTGCCCTCAAGCTAGCTCCCAACCTCGAACGCGCCTGGAATAGTCGCGGTAACGCCCTATTCCAGATCGGCAACCTCGAAGAAGCCCTCCATAGCTATCGCCAAGCCACCAAGGTTGCCCCCCAAGACACCAACGGCTGGAATAACCAAGCAATCATCCATCTCAATCTCCAGCAGTATGCAGAGGCTCTCCAGTGCTACCAAACCAGCATTAAACTCCGTGATAATGATGCGCCCACCTGGTACAAACAAGCAATTTCCCAACAAGCTCTCGGACAGCTAGATCCAGCGATCGCTAGCCTCGATCGATCGATCGAATTAGACGAAAATTACACCCTCGCCTGGTATCGTCGGGGCAACATCCATCTCCAACGCCAAGAATATGAAGCCGCCCTCTCCGACTATGAAATCGCCCTCAAACTAGACCCAGATCGCGCCTCCGCCTGGAATAGTCGCGGTAACTGCCTGCTCGAACTAAATCTACTAGACAACGCCCTATTCAGCTTTGAGCAAGCTACCGGACTAGATCCCGAACATCCAGAATTCTGGTTCAATAAAGGTCGAGCCTACAGCAGTCTCCAAAAATGGCAAGAAGCCGAAAATTGCTACCAGCACGCGCGGGGTTTGACACCGAGAGACTGGTAGATTGGTGGATGGTGGATGGTGAATGGTAGATGGTAAATCAATAGGAGCAAAACCCAACTAACACACCAACACCCTAGAAATGTTGGGTTTCATTCTTCAACCCAACCTACGATAAAAGATTTGTCCGTCAATCAGAGTATTAACACTGAGCGAAATCAAATGTGACTAAATCCAAAGATCGTCTGTTAATAAATTATAGTTGCGACCTTCATAAAACTCAGTAAAATTCTTATTGTTGGAAGCAGGAAATTCAGCAAGAATTTGCTCCTTTAAAGTTAGCAAAATCCGATTACCAATATCGATAGAAAATGAGCCTCGCAAAGCTTTCTCATACCATTTTGTGAGGTCATTTTCGGTGATGATACTTTGTATTTTAGCTTTCCAACCAATCTGATTGAGCAATGATACAATTAAGGCTTTTTCGCTATCTCGACAGACAATTACGATCCTATCTGCGGTTACTGAGCCAACAATATTTTCTGCTAGTTCGGGTGTCAATGAGAGGTGCTTAATTTGGATCGCCATTCCAAAGTTAGCATACATATCTAATCCACGGTCAGCCGCATTTGTTACGCCAACTCTATAAATTCTAGCTGGTAAATTTAATAAATGCCTGTCTGGAGTAATTCCAATAACCATTTCAGCAAAATCGGCAAATTCTTCTAATAAGTCCACCTTGTCTCGATTGATATTGATGGTAATAGTAACTTCTAGAGCCTCAACTAAGATCGAAAACAACGAATAGACTATTATTTCATAAACCTTATCAATAGACCTACGTAACCCTGGCTCATTCCAGAACAGATTGATAAAGTCTTGAACTTTAAAATTTGTCAGATCGTGGCGATCATAATATTGTAACGCAGATGATAGTTGAGTAAATCGTTCGGCGAATCGGCGATAAATATACGCTTCGATAATTCCACCTTTGAGTCTATTCTCTTCACCCAAGATTGCTAAAGTCTGAGGTGGCATAGCCTTAGTAAAAAGAGCTTCTCGATACTCTGCCGAGGATGAGCTGCTTCGACCAACAAACCGCTCAGTTATTAGATCTCGCCAAGCTTTAGATGTATTGCGATATGTATTAATATTTATTAAGTCTATATCTTGATTAATTCGATCTCGATGGAGTATTTTTGCAATCTGGATCGGTTTATATAAATGCACTCGACTTATTTTTATGATCCTATCTAAGGCAGATTTTGCTTCTTCTAAATTCATGCTTTGATCGCTTCTAAAATGCTGAGTTGTTTGTGTTCTCTATTTATTTTGATTGGCTGGCATTTCTGAATTGCCTCTATCATCTTAGCCGCAACAGCTTTGATAACTGGTACTGCCACACTATTGCCAGTTAGTTTTCTCATTGCCTGATAGCTAACCACAATTTTAAAATCATCTGGAAATCCTTGTAATCTTAGCATTTCTCTGGAAGTTAAACGCCTTTTACCGTTCACCAAAAGATAGTTGTAAGAAGCACCTGCTCTTAATGCACAGGAATAGGGTAACGCAGATATATTTCCACCCTTATTTTCATGCCAAATAGATGGCGTTAAATATGCTTTTTTATTTTTTCTAAGCGATTAGATACTATTTTTTCGGTTGCAAAGTATGATAGGTCGATCGCATCATCAGATTCTAAAATTTGTGATAGTGTTTGATGAGACACTGACGGAGTAGGAAAGCTAAACTTTATCTCCTCTTTGAAGCCTACAATAATTATCCGCTCTCTTTTCTGTGGCAGACCAAAATCTAAAGCATTTAAAACTTTGATGTGAACAGAATAGCCTAATGCTTCAAGCTTTTCTTGGATCACAAGTAATGTCTGACCTCGATCGTGAGATCTAAGCTGTTTAACATTCTCTAGCATGAAAGCATAGGGCTTCTTTACTCGAAGAATTTCTTCTATGTTGAAAAACAAGGTTCCCCTTGTATCAGCAAACCCAAGAGATTTTCCAAGAATACTAAAAGGCTGACAAGGAAATCCTCCAAGTAAGATGTCATGATCGGGAATATCTTCAGGTATAATTTGGGTAATATCCCCATAAGGTCTATCTCCATAGTTAGCCTCGTACATTTTTTGTGCATCAGCATCCCATTCAGAAGAAAAGACACATTCACATCCATGAGCTTCAAACCCAAGTCTGATGCCACCGATGCCAGCAAATAGATCAATTATTTTGATGGTCATGCCTGAAGATAGTGCTTGAAAATAAAATAATATTTGATTTGTATAGTTGCACATCAATAAATTGACCAAATGTTTTACTGATGACAGTGAATCATTTTTATCCCGACAACTTTTATACTAATGCCAATAATAAAGGATTTTAGAGTAAATTAATCGACTATCGCAAGTTTAACGCTACTTTTAGAGTTGCTGCATTGGGTTAATTAAGTTGTGCTAGTATAAAAAAGCACTTTGTTTGGTGACTGCTGGTGTCGATCGACTCTAAATCTACCTATCGAGTTCAGCCATCAACTTCAAGTCAGGCATCGACGACTTCCGAGTGGTGTGCTACTGGAATTAATCGATTGGTAGCCGTAGCCGAGTCCCAGGTGCGCTATCAGGTAGATCCAGTTCCAGTTGGCTGTCCCAAACTACCAGAAGATCTGGAATTGCGATCGTATCAGCAGCAGGCTATTTCTAACTGGTTTAAAAATCAAGGTCGCGGTACGCTCAAGATGGCGACTGGCAGTGGTAAAACGATTACGGCACTAGCGATCGCTTGCCAACTATATCAACAAATTGGACTCCAAGTATTAGTTATTATTTGTCCATTTCGCCATCTGGTGACTCAATGGGGACGAGAGTGTGAGAAATTCAATCTTCAACCGATTCTTGCCTGCGAAAGTATCCATAGATGGCAGAGCAAATTCTCTTATCAACTTGCCAGAGTTAATACGAAACAACAGCAATTTCTCACCGTTATTACTACCAACGAAACCCTGATTACCCCAGGCTTTCAATCCCAGCTCAAATATTTACCCGATCGCACTTTAATTATCGGCGATGAAGTGCATAATCTCGGTGCCAAAAAACGAGAATCCAGTCTGCCCCGCAACGTCGGCTTGCGCCTTGCCCTCTCAGCCACCCCAGAACGTCACTACGACGAAGTTGGCACCCAAAGTATCCTGGATTACTTTGGCGACATCTTACAGCCCGAATTTACCCTTAAAGACGCGATCGATTGCGGTGCCCTAGTTCATTATTTATACTATCCAATCCTCGTTGAACTCACCGAAGCAGAGAGCGAACAATATCTCAAACTTACTCGCGCCATTACCCGCAAACTGATTTACAAGAATCATAATATTCCTGGTAATTCTGATGAATTAGACACTCCAGATCTCACTCCATTATTGATGCAACGCGCTCGATTAATTGGTGCAGCAGCTAATAAGCTTGTCGCCCTCAAAACTTTGATGGCAGGTCGCTTGAATACTAGTCATACCCTATTCTATTGTGGCGATGGCAGCAGCAACACGACTCAACAACTTACCGCTGTCACCCATCTTTTAGGTCAAGAATTAGGCTACCGTGTCAACACTTACACTTCGACAACATCTCTGATCGATCGAGAACAACTCCGTGCCCAATTTGAATCTGGCGCGCTCCAAGGTTTAGTAGCCATCCGCTGTTTGGATGAAGGCATCGATATCCCCGCAATTAAGCACGCCATTATCCTCGCCAGCAGCACCAATCCTCGCCAATTTATTCAACGCCGAGGTCGAATTCTCAGACCAGATATTGGTAAGGATCGCGCTACCCTATACGATATGGTGGTGTTACCGCCAGAATTGGACAGAGAGACACTATCGATCGAACGTAATCTACTCAAGAAAGAATTACTCCGACTGATCGAATTTGCCGATCTCGCCGACAATGCCGCCGCAGCCAGATCTCAACTGATCATTCTTCAGAAACGCTATGGATTGATGGAGTTGTGAATAGTGGTTTAGTGGTTTAGATCTGTAGGTTGGGTTGAAGAATGCTGGCGGAGCCTTTCTGTCAAGAGACAACCCAACACACTCAACCAGCCGACTTCTTCGGAAACTTCGGCAGGTCAATTTTGAGTGACTTGACGGCGGTGAGATCGCGATTAAGGGTTGGTGCTGGCCAATTTGAGGTGTCCTCATCGATGGCGGTACTTTCTTTGTCGGGTATTTCGGCTGACTGAGGTGTGAGAGTGGGGATTGAATCTAGCTTCGGGCGGTAAAGGTTGTCTAGATTACCTGCAAATTCCTCCCGCCAGTTGGCTGGAGAGATAATGGATTTAGAAGGGTCTGTTGGAGCGGATGGAGTCCAGCGAGAAATCTCTTCCTGTGCTAACTGGAGCGGCGATCTAGGTGGTGCTGGATCGATTTTTGAGCTGGAGATAGTTGATGTCGAAATCGGATCTGCTAGGGGCAATTCGAGGGGGGTGGCTGAATCGGTTGTCTGGGTGTCGGTGGTTTCAGTTGTGACGATCGAGGTCGGTGTTGAGATATTGTCGTTGGCAAAGCCTCTCCCTTGGAGAATCGATGTAGGATTTAAGATTTCAGCGAGAATTGGATCGATCTCGACTTGGGTTGAATCTTGCTCTGTGGCTGAATTAGTCGCATAAGCTTGGAGTTGGCGATGCAGTTCGATGACCACTTGCTCAGTTTGATGCAGCTTTTGAGATTGTTGCTGATATTTTTGGGTGAGTTCTTCGTGTTCTGACTCTAATTCGGGGACAACAGCTTGAACAATTTCGAGTTGTTGGGAGAGTGTTTCGACGAGGGTTTGTTGGCGTTGTCCGATTTGATGGGAGGTTTCGAGTTGTTGAAACATCCCCGCCAGTCTGTCGTGAGCAATTCGGAGATCGTCTTGATGTTGTAAAATCGTGATTTCGTAGCTCTGGTTTTGCTCTTTGTGGCTATGTAGCGATTGTTTTGTGGCTGCCAAAGCCTGTTCTAATCTGGCGATCTCTTCAACCAGTTGGCGGTTAATTTGACGGAGGTTGCTAACTGCTGTTAACCAGTCTGTGCGATCTGGTTCCGATTCTACTGTGGTGTAGATGGTTTCGAGTGCGTCGATGTCATTTGGTGGGTTCATGGGTTCGGGGTTCGGGGTGGGAGATGGGGGAGTGTGGGGGACTGGGGGACGGGGAGACTGGGAGACTGGGAGACTGGGAGAGTTGTATTTCCCTTTCCCTTTTCCCCTTTTCCCTAAAGCCTAAAGCCCAAAGCCTGAAACAATAACTCCCGATGAGCAAGAGAATTTTGACTAAGAGTGGAGATAGATTGCTGTGACAGCGCGGTTCCAGTGGTGAGATGTTGTTGCCAAGACTGGGCAATCTCGGTTGGATCTGTAGGAATATTTGTTAGTTCCCAGCCAGGAATATTAATTTCTGTCATTAGTTTAGTAACTTTTGGGTCGTAGCCGATCGCCCAGCATTTACAGCCCTGAGCTGCTGCCATGATTAGACTGTGATAGCGCATTCCGATCGCTAGATCCACTCCTTGAAACAAACCGTTAAGTTGTTTGGGATCTGTGAGGGTGACGACTTGACTATGATTTGGGATTTCGGACTGGATTTGCTCGGCGATATCTAGATCGGTGGTGGGTTGGAAGGGGACGAGTAAAATATGACCACCAGTGGCAGCTTGGAGTTCTACTAGAGCTTGGGTAATCGTATCCAGCCTGTCATTTGTCAATTGGGGGTGCGATCGCAAGGTGATGGCGATTTTGGGGCTAGGGATGTTGGCGATTTCGGGGACGGGAGTAGCGGACATGCTCCAGACGGGATCTGGTGCCATCACGCAGGATAGTCCCCAGGATTCGACGAGAGCGGCAGAGGCTGGATCTCTGACGCTGAGGGCGGTGCAGTTGCTAAATGCTCGCTGGGCGATCCAGCGGGTGAATGACTTGTCTAGGGGGCCAATTCCTTGGGCAATCGCGATTGTTTGCAGTCCAAATTGTCGTGCTAGTCCGATTAGTCCACCATAATAAATCGAATTGCGAATGCTGGTAGCGTCTTGAATTAGGCTACCACCGCCTAAGATTAGTACCTGTGATTCCTTCAGAGCACGCACGACTGAACCGCTCTTCATTCGATCGTAACTTTTGACTCCATAGCTCTTAGAAGTAGCACGAGGATTGGCTGACAATACTAGCGGTTTTACATGCGGTGGTAGCATCTCTAACATCGATACCAGCAGAGCTTCATCACCGCCGTTACCTTTGCCATAATAACCACATAGCACAGCCTGGATTTCTGTCATTCGATCGCACACCCGATTGATAGCTCATGGAATATTCTACATTAGTCTTTTGACAGACGGTGAATGGGAGACTGGGAGACTGGGGGACTGGGGGACTAGAACTATTGATTTACCATCCACTATCCACTATCCACTATTCACTATTCACTAAACCACCATCCACTAAACCACTAGTAACGATGTTTTGATCCAAGATGTGAGTTAATATTCTGTTTAATGTGTGAGCAGTGCAACTTTAATTATGACTAACCCCGTTCGACGTATTCAGCCAAAACTAGCGATGGTGATGGCGTTATTAACTAGTGTTACTGGTTTATTAGCTACTAGCTGTAGCAATCCCAAGCCAACTGACGGAGCTGGAACTACTGTTGGGACACCAACGGCAAGCTATGACAGCGGTAGTGCTAGTAGTGGCGACAAGGGTAACGGTTTGAAGATCGGTGCCCTATTTTCCAGTACTGGAGATTTGGCTTCGATCGCCCAGCCCTTACCCAATGTGGTTAAACTAGCGGTAGATACTGTCAATGGTTGCGGTGGCATCAATGGCGCGCCTGTTACTCTGGTATCTGAAGACGATCAAAGCGATCCGAGTGCCGGATCTGCGGCGATGACGAAGCTGACAGAAGTTAATAAAGTTGCTGGTGTAGTCGGTGCTTTCGGTAGTGGTGTTTCCACCGCCGCTGCGACTATCGCCGTCCAAAATAAGGCGATGATTATTTCTCCAGGTAGTACCAGTCCCGTATTTACCGATCGAGCCAAAAAGGGCGAATATAAGGGATACTGGGCGCGGACTGCACCACCTGATACCTATCAAGCGCAGGCAATGGCGCAGTTAGCCATTAAGAGAGGGTTTAAAAAAGTTGCGACGATCGCAATCAATAATGACTATGGGATCGGCTTTGAAAAAGAATTCGTCGCTTCGTTCAAAAAATTGGGCGGTACGGTGACGAATGAAGCTAAACCTACCCACTACGATCCCAAAGGAATTAGCTTCACCTCTGAAGTTAGAGCCATTTTTGAAGGTAAACCTCAAGCGATCGCTGCTCTAGTCTATCCTGATACTGGCTCGATCATTCTCAAAGATGCTTACGAACAGGGCTTGAGTAAGGGCGTAACGATTATGCTCCCCGATGGAGCTTACTCCCCTAAATTCCCCGATCAGGTTGGTAAAACCAAAGATGGTAAATTTATCATTGATGGGGCGATTGGTACTGTGCCTGGGGCACATGGCAAGGCTCTGGATGACTTTAATAAGCAGTGGACGGCAACCGGAAAACCGCTCACACCCTATCTCCAACACACTTGGGATGCCACAGCCCTAATGCTGCTGGCAGCTCAATCAGCTAAAACCAATACAGGCGAAGGAATTGCCAGTAAAATTCGGGAAATTGCTAGTGGAACTGGCGAAGAAGTAGGCGATCTGTGCAAAGCGATTACCCTGCTCAAAGCTGGTAAGAAAATTAACTATCAGGGAGCCAGTGGGAACGTCGATATTGATGCTCAGGGCGATGTGATCGGGACTTATGACATCTGGCAAGTTCAACCTGACGGTACGCTCAAAACGATCGATAAAGTCAATATTCAAACTGCTGCGGCTGCACCGAAGCCAGCTACTGCAAAACCTGCAAAATAGCAGATAGAAATAACAGTAGCCAACGCGGAAGTGTGCTTTGGCTACTGTTATTTAAAAAAATAAGTTTCAGCTAACTTACTTAACTGCCGCTCGTAATGTTTATCACATTCGGTATTTTGTAGCGACCGAGATTTAGATTCACGTAAGATATAATAAACTCGACCCAAGACTTCCCGCAGTCGGCAAGCAGTGGTAGAATTTCATACTAGATAACATTTCCACAACAACAAACTAATCATGGCATTACAACAAGGTACTCTCATCGGCGATTTCAAGAATTTTATTATGAAAGGTAACGTGCTAGATCTAGCCGTTGCTGTCATCTTGGGTGGCGCATTTGCCAAGATTATCGAATCTTTAATCAAAGATATTATCACACCAGTTATCTTAGACCCAGTTTTAAAAGCTGCTAAAGTAGAAGACATTGCTCTATTGACTGCTGGTGGAGTCAAATATGGCTTATTCCTAGCTGCTCTAATCAACTTTCTACTGATTGCTTTCGTAATTTTCTTGGTAGTTAGATCGTTTGAAACTGCGAAGAGAAAGTTGTCTCGCCAGGAAGTAATGGCTGAGGCAGCAGCCGATCCAGTGTTGGCACAGCAGCAACTCTTGATTGATTCGATCGATAGATTAAATAATACAGTTGCACGTAAAATCTAGCATTTAGATAGATTCAGGATTGGTTCTTTAGAGAAACTCATCATGTCTAAAATCATGATGAGTTTCTTTTTATTTATACTCATCATTTTGCACCAGTGCCTAAGAATAGGCTCAAAGCTCAATCTTGAGTCATAAAACTATTCACCATCCACCAGAGAACTAGTGTCCATCGATCGCATTAATCGCATCAATTGCCGCTTCTAAAGCGATCGAAATATGCGTCCAATGAGTACCCCCCTGACAGAAGGCTACATAAGGTTCGCGCAAGGGGCCATCAGCCGAAAACTCTGACGTGCTACCATCGATGAACGTCCCGCCAGCCATAATCAATTCGCTCTCATAGCCATGCAGTGTGCCTGGAACTGGATCCACATAAGCATCAATCGGTGAATTCTGCTGGATCGATCGACAAAAAGCAATTAATTTCTCCCTCGAACCTAGTTTAATCCCCTGAATCACATCGCGGCGCGGCGCGAATGGTGCCGGATTAACCGGATAGCCCAATTGATCGAACACATAAGCCGTCAAGTGATTACCCTTCATCGCTTCACCCACCATTTGGGGCGCGAGAAATAAACCTTGAAACAACAATCGATTTTGATCGTAAGTCGCCCCACCAGATGAACCGATGCCTGGAGCGGTGAGCCGACAAGCTGCCATTTCGACTAGATCTGCTCTCCCCGCTACATAGCCGCCGCCTGTGGCGATTGTCCCGCCAGGATTTTTAATTAACGAACCCGCCATTAAATCCGCACCTACAGCAGGCGGCTCCCGATCCTCGATGAATTCGCCATAGCAATTATCCACAAAGCAAATAGTGTGGGGATTTTGAGCTTTGACGATCTCTACAATCCGTCCAATCTCGGCAATCGATAACGAAGATCGCCAAGAGTAGCCACAAGACCGCTGAATCAGGACGAGACGGGTCTGTGGTTGAACAGCATGACTCAAACCATCCCAATCGATCCCCCCGTCGCTTGTTAGGGCTAATTCGCGGTAGTTAATCCCAAACTCCTTCAGGGATCCCTGTCCAGATCCCCGCGTCCCAATTACCTCTTCCAACGTATCGTAAGGCGCACCCACAACCGAGAGCATCTCATCCCCAGGGCGCAATACTCCAAACAGAGCACAAGCGATCGCATGAGTCCCTGACACAAACTGGACTCGTACCGCCGCAGCTTCTGCACCGACAATATCTGCAAAAACTTTGTCAAGCGTCTCGCGCCCCAAATCGTCGTGCCCGTAACCGCTGACGCTGGAAAAATGCCTCGTACCTACACGATGACGACAGTAAGTTTCTAAAACTCGCCGGAGATTTACCTTGACTTGACCGTCAATACCATTAAAAATCAGTGATAGTGCCTTTTCTGCTGCTGGAATGAGTAATGCGCTGTTCATGATTCGAGGGGTAAATTATTTGCCTTGTGGATCTGCACGCAGATCGGGCATGGTATTAAAACTCTTCATAGGTTAGCTCAATGACTGTTGCCGCATCAACAAAACTCCGTCTCGATTGGACGATGATTATCGCCCTCGTAATATTTCACATTGGCGCAGTTTGTGCTTTTTTGCCAGGACTATTTAGTTGGCAAGCTGTCGGTGTCGCAGTACTTTTACACTGGATCACAGGTGGCTTGGGGATTACCCTGGGCTGGCACCGACTCCTCTCCCACCGCAGCTTTCAGGTACCCAAGTGGTTGGAATACTTCTTTGCTCTATGCGGCACATTAGCCTTACAAGGTGGGATTATTTGGTGGGTAGGTTTACACCGTCACCATCATTTACACTCGGACCAAGATGTTGATCATCATGATTCCAAGAAAGGTTTTTTGTGGAGCCACGTCCGCTGGATGTGCTTTGAGATTCCAGCCGAAAGTGATATTCCTCGTTTCACCAAGGATATTGTCAATGACAAGTTCTATCAATTTTTGAACAACTACTTTTTCCCATTGCAAGTCGGATTGGGCGTGGTATTGTATCTAATCGGTAGTTGGCCTTTTGTCTTCTGGGGCGTATTCGCTCGCTTAGTAGTTGTCTATCACTGTACTTGGTTGGTAAATAGCGCGACGCACAAATTTGGCTATCGCAACTTTGAAACCACCGACAATTCCACCAATTGCTGGTGGGTGGCTCTAACTACTTACGGCGAAGGCTGGCACAACAACCACC
>JANNBD010000245.1:0-17943 GCA_031385105.1 Chamaesiphon sp. OTE_78_metabat_374 | reverse complement strand
TCCCAATCGAAACGAAAATGTCCAGCTTAAACTTGGCTCGATCTTGACAACAAGATTGCCACTAAAGGAATTAGTCTTAATACTTTTTAATTGAATAATTAGATCTTTAAAACTCAGAGCTACTGGTTTATCGTTGGTTTGAACCATTATTTCACCCCATCTATCTATACTGCGAGATCGCCTGTCAAATTCAAAGCTGCCTTCCGTCACAGAGACACTGTATTTACCAGAGCGTTTGCCAACGCAGAAAGAGATCGATCTTTGATGCTTACCTAGCTATTGTTCCCACAATGATCCCAAAAGCAAACAATTGCCCAGCCAAATTTTCCATACTTTTGGCGACGAGGCTATTTATCTGTATTTTTCAAATTAGATGTAGTTTTCCTGCCGTTCCAGTCACTATATTTTAGGTGTTAGTCACCAAACACCCGCGACTAAAGTGCGGGCTACCAGTAAAAGTCCACTGAAGTGGACTGACAGATTTTCAGTCCACTTCAGTGGACTTAAGCTAGTAGCCTGGGGATTGATCCCCAGGTGGTTTAGAGCGGAGCTAGGAATAACCGTATGGACTCAACCAAAAAAGATCGTGTCTGTCAAATTCGCGTCTGTAAAAATAGTCCGTTCGAGCTTGGCATAGCTGAGATTCGCACCCCTGAGATTCGCTCCAGTCAAGTCCGCACCGGATAAGTCGGCTCCAGTTAAATTAGCACCGCGCAGATTCGTACCGTGAAGGATTGCCCCCGCAAAGTTAGTTTTAGTCAGGTTAGCCCAAGCCAAATCAGCACGAGTCAAGTTTGCCCGCTCGAAATTAGCATAAACAGCGTAGCTCTTGACTAAATGAGATCGGTTTAGTAAGGCTTGAGCAAAATTAGTCCGATACAAGTGTGCTGAACCCAGTTCAGTTTCAGTTAAAATCGCCTGACTCAAATCTGCTTGCGCTAAATTAGCCGTGACAAGATCTGCATAACAGAGCGTCGCTCTATACAATTTAATCCTGTCTAAATCCGCACTCCTTAAATTGGCGGACGTAAAATCGACAGAAATTGCATTTACTCTGGCTAGATTAGCTCCGCTCAAGTCACTAAAAGCCAGATTACTAGCCATTAAATTGGCATCATCGAGATTTGCGTAGCGAAAATCTGCCCCAACTGCCCGACAATTAATGCTTTCGATCGACCTTAGATTAGCATTAACTAGATCTGCTCGATCGAGGATACTATTGCTGAGATTCGCTCCACTTAAATTTGCCGCTACTAGTTTCGCATCGCTGAGATTCGCCCGTCGCAAATTAACGTTATGCAGATCTGTACCGCGCAGATTCATCCCGCTCAAATCGGTACCGCTTAAGTCTGGTACTTCCAGGTACTCAGCCCGCCAATGTAACCAAGCGACAGCTCCCCGCCGCAATACAGCATCTGCACGCACTCCCATGCCCTACTCCTGCTTGCTACCCGCTGGAAATGGACGACCAGGTAGACTCTCCAGTGCGGCTAGTATTCCTGCCTCTGCCGCTTTAATATCCTGCTCCTCTCCGCCTAAGTACAACCTGCCAAACACTCCTACCGCTGAAATCTGGAGAATATTAATCCGCGCTGATTTCTCCGCCTCATTTGCCGCAATTGCCGAGTAAGCCGCTGGCTCTACTTCCAAAACATACAGGGTTTGTCCTGCGAGGATCATGTTCCCCCGCCGCCCGCGATTGATCATCTGGGTATGATGAGGCGTAATATTCCGAATGATCCGACTCGAAATTACCCGTGGCTTGAGACAATCAGCTCGATTGACTCCTAAATATGCCAGAATTGCCCGTCCTGCTGCATGGACATCACCCTGGTTACTAGCATGGATCTCCATCAATCCATACAACCGCTCAATAATCTGTACTCCTGGCTTGACATCCGCAGACTTGAGCGCGATGTCCATCATTTGATTGATCTCCACTCCCGGCGAAACCTCAATCCACAGCGAGGAATCCGATGGCAATGGCAAAAATCCCTGGGCTTCTGTCCCCAGATATGCAGCATGTTGACGTTGCAATCGATCGATAAAAACGTAACTCCGAAGGTCAATTCCCAAGAACTTTAAAACTTGTCCAGCTTGCTTAGTATACCTTTATCTAGTGGTTTAGTGAATAGTGGTTTAGCAAATACTGTCAGATATTGCTGATTGACGGACAAATCTTTTATTGTAGGTTGGGTTGAAGAATGTTGGCGTAGCCTTTTTGCTGAGGCAAACGCTACGCGAACGGAACGAAACAACCCAACATTGCTAGGCTGTTGGTGTGAAAGTTGGGTTTCGTAGGCAATTTCAATCTAACAAATATTCAGATTTACCTATTATAAAGGGAGCAAGGAAAAATCTTCCTTGCTCCCTTTATCTACAACTAACTAAATCAACCTATTACTTAGGCATTGCAGGTGCAGGTGGTGCACTAGGTTCAGGTGGCGCACCAGGAGCCGGAGCAGAAGGAGCCGCAGGTGGCGCACTAGGTGCTGGAGCCGCAGGTGCCGCGCTAGGTGCTGGAGCTGCTTGATTAGCAACTTGAACCAATTGACCTAAGAGTCCTTGGAGAGCTTTCTGCCCGATTGGAGCACCAGCAACTGCTTTCTCAGGGCCAAGTTCGCCTACCATTGCTCTGACGTATTCATTGTATGCACCAACTGAAGCATTCAGCTTAGCGGCATTGATGTTGCCATTACCGCCGCGCATACCTTGAACTGTCGTAGCCAAGTTGGTTGCAGCTTTGCCAGTTGCGCCGTCAGCAGCAGCACCAGCAGGTAACAGTGCCGCAACTAATGGTGCAGGTGCTGCGCCATTGATCACATCAAAGGTTGCTGCATCGCCAACAGCATTAGCTGTCAAAGACTGTGAAAACTGGTTGACAGCACTTTGGCTCTGGGAAGCATAGCCTGCTTCACCGCTACCGCCAACAATCCCACCACCACCAACATTGGTGACAGAAGTAAACGTGTTGCCGTTGTCGGAACCGTTGCCAACTTGAGCGTTAACTGGAGCGAGATTGAGTGCCACTAAGCTAGTTACAGCACCCAATCCTAACAAATAAGATGAGATTTTCATGTTTTAAGTTTGGGATCGAAGAGGATAATAATATTGCTGGAGATTTGAGTAGTAATACCCAAATCTCTCAACAGGTAACAAATCAACTAGCTGTGATTAGAAGCGGAAACCTAGACCACCACTAACGCTAAAGCGCGAACCACCAGTTTCAGGATTGGCGATATCGACGATTGCTGGAGTGATTTGGAATGCCGAACCACCACCAAAAGGAATTGTGATTGGTAAACCAACGCTCAAGTCTTGACCATTCCAGTCGCCCACTAGAGAAACATTGGAGAATAGACGGGTGCCGAGACTACCAAAGACATTAATATTGTCATTGTTGGCACGGATGTCACCGATACTACGGAAGCGACCAGCACCAGCACCAACGGAGAGGGTGGTATTGCTGAAGAAGCCCATGTTTGGATCTGGGTTGAGAATCAAGCTAGCTACACCGTAACCAGTCCGACCACCATTGACACCACCATCGGGAGTATTTAGACCACCGATTGCATTGCTACCAAAGGTAACTGCATTTTCATAACCAGCCGCAATTGCGAAGTTATCACCCAACAACTTGTGCAGTTTGAAGCTGATACCACCATTCTCGAAAGAACCAGGTGCAGCACTACCAGGAGCAAGATTAGTCCGGTTGTAGGTAGTAGCAACAGTTTCCAATCCGAGGAAGTTGCGAGAGTCACCTAAACCAAAACCAACTGAGTAAGCAAAAGTTTCTGGTCCTTTTGCTGTTCCAGGTGGAGTTCCAGGTGCAGTCAAGATTACTGGACGAGTTTCGCCTTGATAGCCAGCACCAACGAAGAAGTCACCCCAGTTTGCACCAAAGGCAGTAGGAGTACCCAAACCACCCACAGGGAAGGTGCTAGTTGCAGTAGCTGCAACGATTTCAGGAACTTGGCTAGGAATGCCCAGTTTAGCAATTGCATCATCAGCAGTCATCGCTACTGGTACCGGAGCACCAATACTGGTAACGTAGACACCATTTGGACAGGATGCAATGTACTTGTTACCAGGACTTGCTTTGTCTAAAGCAGTCATTCTTCCGGCACCAACCAATACTTGGTGGATGTAGGCAGCAACATCGGCACGAGTTGCGACGGTGTTGGGACCGAAGTTACCACCGGGTAGCTTGATGCTATCGTACTCGACGCTGACGGCTACGCAACGTTGGGTTGCAGCGATGAGGGCGTTTTGACCGTAGCTAGGTACTTGAGCTGCGTCACCAAATACGCCATTGATATCAAGGTTGCCGGATGGCTCTAGCTTGCTACCATTTACTAGCGAAACTAAACTTTGAATCCGAATAATGTTTTGCTTAGGTGCGAAAGTACCATTAGGATAACCGGAGAGGAATCCACCTTTGTAGGCTTTTTGGATCACTTCTGCTGCCCAGTATTTACTAGGTACATCTTTGAATTTACGTGCAGCTCGAACTTCCTTAAGATCGAAGGCTTTATTGAGTAAAGCCGCAAACTCTGCACGAGTTACAGGTTGGTCAGGCTTAAAGGTACCGTCAGGATAGCCTTTGATAATGTCCTTAGCAACAAGTGCTCTAATAAAAGGTTCTGCCCAGTTACCAGCAACATCGCTAGCTTGAGCGATTTTATCTGCGGCTGGGGTTGCTGGTGCAGTCGTGCTGTTTCCTTTTAGTGCATCAGCTAGTGGTGCCGATGCCGTAAGTTTGTTATTTGTGGATGAAGTCGATTCGGCAAATGCAGGGGCAATTGCGATCGATACGCAGGTGAAAATAGATCCTAATAGTAAGGATACAATTCGACCAGTCTGAGCAATTTTGAAATTAGATGGTTGTTTATTTTGGTTCATGGTTTCCCTAGCGCACTCCTCACCGGAAAAGTTGTCACTCTACATTCTACTGTAAAATTCCGGATCGAGAGAAATTAGTTGTTTATTGTAAGTTTACAAGTTAATGGTCGATTTTTGAGTCAGTTTGTTTTATCGATCGATTGAACTCACACATGTTTCAATTCAATACCCAGACATTCTAGACGTTGAATCGATTTGCCTGAGCCTCAATCTTCACAAGTTCAGATATATGGCTGAGTACATTTCCGTAAAACAAATATATCTTAGTTATGTTGACAAAACTATCACTAGTAGCCCTCCGTGATCGAAGTTGACCAAGATTGCCTAGTTTTAGATTGTTTTAATCGATTGATTACTAACTCTGTTACATCAGTATACAATGCCAACTGCAACCGTATCGGCAAAGGTCAGAAATCGAGGTTGAATCTCGATTAAAACACCAATTTTCAACTTGTTAAAAACCGTCGATCGTGTCATAATAACATGTCCACTAAAAGCCGATCTTTGTTGAGTATTAGAGCTACTGCTGCGATTCTTGAAAAACGTGTAAACGCACTTTCCAATTATCAGAAGTATACAATCTTGACGTTCGTAGACATCAGTTTGTTCCTAGCTTCGATTGGAATCGCAGTCGGCTTTGAGTCTGGATTTGACAACATGCCCACTGAAGCTTGGCGGACAGGTCTGTTTGTGGCGATCGAGATCACTGTCAAAATTGGCTTGTTCTGGGCTTTTGGTATCTACCAGCAAGTCCTGCGCTACACGGGCGGCGAATTTATCTTCACGATTGTCAAAGCTGTAGTTGCAAGTTGCCTGTCAATTGTCGCACTTGATACTTTTTTTGATATCTCTACCATGCCAGCTTCTGTCCTCTTCAGTGACGGAATGCTCACCTTGATTTTAGTAATTGCCTTCCGCCTGAGCGTGCGGCTGACATTAGGCAAAATCAATCAGATCAATTATCCAGGTAAAGAGACTTGTGGGGTAATCATCTATGGAGCTGGCAGTGCTGGCTGTATTCTCGCTCAAGCACTGGCTGGAGAACGGAACAAGGTGCTAGTTGGATTTGTGGACGATAGTCCCTACCTTCAGGGTCGCAATGTCCAAGGTACAAAGGTTTATGCCCCAAAGGACTTGCCCAAGCTCAAGTCAATAATCGGGTTTCAAGAAATTCTGCTGGCAATGCCATCGATCGAAGGTCAACGCAAGCGCGATATCCTCCATCAGCTCCAAGTGCTCGGTGTGCCCGTCAAAACTGTACCGAGTATCAATGAGATCTTGAGTGGTCATGTCTCAGTCAACAAGGTGCGCGAGCTAGATATCGAAGACTTATTGGGTCGAAAAGCGATCGCCGCCAATCCTGAATTACTCGAACATGACATCACCAATCGCGTCGTCCTAGTCACTGGTGGCGGTGGTTCGATCGGATCTGAACTCTGTCGCCAAATTGCCAAGTTGCAGCCCAAGCAACTGATCATCTACGAACTGCATGAGTTTGCGCTGTACCAAATGGACATGGAACTGAGTGAACAATATCCCACCTTGAACAAACTTGCTTGTCTAGGATCAGTAACTGATGCCCCAGCATTTACTAGAGTGCTCAAAAAGTACGATGTCAACACTATCTATCACGCTGCCGCTTACAAACATGTACCGATAGTTGAAGCCAATCCGATCTCTGGCATGAATAACAACATTGGTGGGACTCTAACAGCGGCTCAATGTGCGATCGATTGTGGCGTGGCTAAGTTCGTTTTGATCTCTACAGACAAGGCCGTCCGCCCCACCAACATCATGGGCGCAACCAAGCGGGTTGCTGAATTAGTCCTGCAAGGACTAGCCGATGTGCCTACTCACAACACCTGCTTTACGATGGTGCGGTTTGGCAACGTCTTGGGCAGCAGTGGCTCAGTTGTACCCCGCTTTCGAGAGCAAATTACTTCTGGTAAAGCAATCACATTAACTCATGCAGACATCACTCGCTACTTTATGACGATTCCCGAAGCGGCTACCCTAGTGATCCAAGCGGGTGCGATGGCTAAAGGTGGTGAAGTCTTTCTACTCGAAATGGGTGCGCCTGTTAGAATCTACGATCTTGCTGCCCAAATGATTCGACTGCACGGACTAGAACCCCATAAGGATGTCAAGATCGAAATAACTGGATTACGTCCTGGTGAAAAAATCCGCGAAGAACTGTTAATTGATTGCGATGCAGCCATCGAAACCGGACATCCAAAGATTTTTTGTGCGCGGGAGGAAAAGTTTGCGTGGAAGGATCTATCGCCGCAACTGACTAGATTGCTAGATGCTGCTGCTGAATGTGAAGTAACCGAATGCGTCGCAGTACTCCATGATTTGGTGCCTGGATATAACCCCACCGGACAGTATGCCAAGAATAAAGAGGTTTTGACCGTGTAAATTTGGTAGACTTGGCAGTCGCCACAATACGGTTCGGTTAGTAATTTAAGCAGCGGTTAAAACCGCCGCTCATGGTGCAAAGTCCGCGTGCGCGGACTAATATATCTGCTAAACCGAACCGTATTGGCAGTCACCAGATCTATAAATATGGGAAAACCCGACTTTTTCCAAAAAGTCGGGTTTTTGACAGCACCAGTTTTAACTTATCTAATCCTGAACTGATTCTTTGCGTTGAGAGAAACCCCAAGTAAAGATGATTGCCACTAGCCCAATCGTCAATTGCTCCGGTACCTCCAAACTAGGATATAGAGCGCGGACAAGTAGCTTCACACCTACCAAACCAACTGCCACATAACCAGCATCTTCCAGGTGGGTGTATTCATCCAACCAGCGAATGAATAAATCAGCCATAAACCGGAGTAAAATAATCCCGATCGTGGCACCGCTGATCACCAGCCAAGTATCAGTAGATACGGCAATCGCTGTCGCCACACTATCGAGTGAAAATGCCAAATCAGTAATAGCGATAATCGGAATCACCTGCCACAGAGAAGTGTACTGAGGGCGTTGTTTTTCGCCATCTTCCCCCTTCTGAGCTGTGAAATACTGAAACACCAGCCAGAGTAAATAAGCAGCTCCTAAGACCTGAAACTGCCAGTAGCGGACAACCCAAGTAGCGGCAACAATCAGCGTCATCCGCAGAATATAGGCAAACAGTAGCCCTAGATTTAAGGCTTTGGGGCGGAGAGTCTCGTCAACCAAGCCTTGGGAGATCGATGCGAGGGCGATCGCATTGTCAGCAGACAAGACTGCTTCTAGGGCGACGAGAACTAGGAGGAGAACTGGCGTAGACATTCCAATATCTACTGGCAATTCGATCGGTTTGTCTATCATCGATAACAAAAATTGAGAATGGGCAAAGATTAGGGCGATGGATTTCTGACTGGCACCAACATTTAGAAAATTTTGGCGGTGTCTGTATTCCAGGCTATTTCTCTATTGTAGCTGTCGTCCGCACTAGACCGCTACAGTCTACACATCAAAATAAATATATTTATTTACTGGACTTGATAATGGAGAAATAACTCTTGATCGACTCGATCGACACTGAGCAATGTCAGCTTAGGAGCTAACTCTGGCGTAAATCCTGCCCCAGCAACCGGACTCGGTGCAGCAGTACCCCCGTAGATAAATGGACAAATCGTCAACCACAATTCATCGATAAATTTGGCTGCAAATAAACTCGCCGCTAACTCGGCACCACCCAAAAAGCAGATATTTTCGACTGCTAATTCAGCCAGCTTGACCTTCGCCACCTGCCAGTCGATGTCCTTACCGTCGGCAGTCTCGCAGACTAATACTCGATCGAAACTAGTACGCTCAAGCCAATCAGCCGCTCCACTTTTGGTCGTTAATAACCATCGCTCGATCGGTTGGCTAAAAAATGGCAAAGTAGGATCGATATCACCACTGCGCGAACAGATAATCTGCGGTGGTTGAGCCGATTTTCCCTGCGCCAATCTTGCCTGAATCAATTCTGGTCTTGTCTCCACCCCACCACCCCCATCTTTGAGCGTGCCACTACCGACTAAAACTACGTCAGACGACATAATCTGTTCCTCTAAATGAGCATAATCTCGCTTAGAACCGAATGTAGGTGGTGATTTCTTTACGTCCGAAATCTTTCCATCTGCTGTCATCGCTAAAACAAGAGTTGTCTTCATGGAATATTTAGGTAGTTAATAGTTGATAGCTGTTGGCATAGCCTTTCCATCGGAAAATAGCTAGATTTTTAGAATGGTGAGGATTTGTAGGTTGGGTTGTCTCCTGTTGGCGTTAGCCTGCCGTAGGCACGGTCGAGGCTCCGCCAACATTCTTCAAGCCAAACTTTGCTACATTTAGCGTTTTTGTATAATTGAATACTTAACTTACCAAAAAGTGATGAGGTGAACATTGGTATTTGATCAATTTTAGCATGGGCAATTTTAGGTGTCCGGCAGAATCCGATCGATCTGCCCTTGTCAGCACCACATCAGCGGTCGATCTTCTTACGGTACCTTTGCAGCTAAACTAGGAAGAGAATCTTTGTTGTTATCTTGCCAGCAATCCTCATGCCAGACGATCGAGCCAATCTTTCTCAAAAAAATATCGACCCCAAGGACAGATTGATCTTCGCACTCGATGTCGAGAGTAGGGAGCAAGCACAGCAACTAGTCGAACAACTTGGCGATACCGTGACATTTTACAAGCTCGGACTAGAAATGTTCATGGGTGGAAACTACTATGAAACGATCGATTGGTTGCTTGCCCGCAATAAAAAAGTTTTTGTCGATCTAAAATTCTTTGATGTGCCCCAAACCGTCGGATCCGCCGTCCGCCAATTGACTAATCGCGGCGTAAGTTTTGCTACAGTACATGGCAATGATGCGATTCTCGCCGCCGCTGTCCAGGAAAAGCAAGAACTGAAGATTCTCGCTGTCACCGTCCTAACTAGTCTCGATCGTAGTGACCTCAACGACTTGGGGTTTGAGTGCGATCCTGAAGCCCTAGTCCTATCTAGAGCCAAGCGAGCACTAGCAATCGGCTGTGATGGGGTGATTTCATCTGGGCTAGAAGCCAAGGCGTTGAGAGCCGATCTAGGGGCAAATTTCCTAGTCGTGACACCAGGAATCAGACCAGTAGACAATACCGAAGCAGATCGTGGCGACCAAAAGCGGATCGTCGATGTCCAAACCGCTTTTACCAATGGGGCTGACTACATCGTCGTCGGCAGACCAATTAAACTCGCCGCAGATCCATATCTAGCAGCAGCAGCAATCCAAAACATGATCGCCGGAATCTTTACATAGCATATAGAAGTTAATCTTGCCTCCTCCCCTTGCCAAGGGGAGGACTGAGGTGGGGTAAAGATCTCCGCACAAAACTAGCCTGCCATCCAGATCACGTCAAAATTATTTACCCCACAGCAAAACCAGTGAGATTAGTTGCGATCGATTTTGAGACAGCCAACCGCGATCCAAACAGTGCCTGCGCTCTAGGCATTGTGCAGATCGAAGATCAAACCATCATCCACGAAGAAATCTTCCTCATTCGCCCGCCATCCTACCGCTTTGAATTCACTAAAATTCACGGCATCATGTGGTCAGATGTCGCTCAAGCCCCAACCTTCAAGCAAATCTGGGCACAGATTTCCACCAGAATCGAACGTGCCGATGCTTTAGTCGCTCACAATGCGAGTTTTGACAGGCGTGTGCTTCATGCATGCTGTGACTTTTACCAGATTCCCCAGCCCAAACAAAAGTTTATCTGTACCGTCGCCCTCGCCCGCGAACGCTGGAATCTCTATCCTACCAAGCTCCCCGATGTTTGCCGCCATCTCAACATCGAACTAGATCACCATCAAGCTCTCTCTGATGCCCGTGCTTGTGCCCAGATCGTGATTGCGGCTGCGCCTGTAAACCTGTAGTAATTAAATACTATTTAGTATCAATGTTTTCGTAATAGTTCAGATTCGGATGATTCTGGATTGCTTTGCTAATAAACTCGCCCATCTACTTAGAATTGCACCAACTGAGCCACTCACTCAAAGTTTTGGCAGAAACATTGTACTCAACTCCATATTCCTCAGACATTTCGTGATACAGGTATCTCTTTCGATCTGGTGTTGGCGGAATAACTAATCTTACTTTTTTATCCAGTTCTGGTTTTGACCAAGTTAATACAACTCCACCATAATCATCGGTAGATATCCAAGCCTTGAAAAATTTATCCGCAATAGTTTTGAATGCTTGCGATACTAGCTCTATGGCTGTTTGAGTAGCATATTCACTAGCGATGATTACCTCACCATATTCATCTGCCTCATCATCTTCTTTTAACTCATTAATTCTGTTTAAAGTTATTTCTAATTCTGATGTGGAAATAATAAGCATAAATTTATTAGGTTTTTTATGATTGGTTTTCGCCACTATGACCGAGGAAATATAATGTTCTCGGTCATACAAGTATTTGGTTCTAAATACTCAACCGTTGATAAATCTCGTCTAGGTGCTTGAGATGTTGAGTTGGATCGAAACAGTGCTCGATCTCCGCTGGGGTGAGATGTTCAGTCACACGGGGGTCGCTGGCGGTTAATTTGTGGAAGTCTCCGCCGGGGACATTCCAGACTGCCATCGCATTGGATTGGACGATCGAGTATGCTGTTTCTCGATCGAGTCCTTTACCCACAAGCGCGAGCAATACACCTTGACTGAAGACCACACCACCATAGCAGTTGAGGTTCCGCGCCATATTTTCGGGATAGATCAGCAGATTTTTGATCAGGTTGGTAGTTTCAACCAACATGAAATGGGTGATGATGCAGGAATCTGGCATACAAACCCGCTCAACTGAACTATGGGAGATGTCCCGTTCGTGCCAGAGAGCGACGTTTTCCAGGGCTGCAATGGCATTTCCGCGCAGGATCCGCGCCATTCCAGTTAGACGTTCCGAGCGAATTGGATTGCGTTTGTGGGGCATGGCTGAGGAGCCTTTTTGCCCTTTGGAGAAGAATTCTTCTACTTCTAAGACATCAGTTTTTTGAAGGTTGCGGATCTCGACGGCGAATCGCTCCATACTGGCACCAATTAGGGCTAGAACTTGGGCAAATTCGGCGTGAATGTCGCGGGAGATTACTTGGGTCGAAGCTGTGTCTGGAGTCAATCCTAGCTTCTGACAGGCGATCGCTTCTGCCCGTGGTTCGATATTTGCGTACGTACCGACAGCACCCGAAATCTTCCCCACGGCAATTGTCTGCCGGACTCGTACCAATCGATCGCGATTGCGGAGCATTTCTGCCAGCCAACCAGCTAGTTTAAACCCAAATGTAATCGGCTCGGCATGAATCCCGTGGGAACGCCCAATCATCACCGTATTGCGGTGCTTTTGCGCCTGATAGCGAATTGCTTGAATCGTTTCTTCCAGGCGGGTCAGCAACACATCGACACTTGCTACCATTTGCAGAGCCAGTGCTGTATCTAATACATCCGAGCTAGTCATGCCCAGATGTATATATCTTCCCGCCGCACCGACATGTTCATTCACATTTGTGAGAAATGCAATCACATCGTGACGGACTTCAGCCTCGATCTCTAAAATGCGATCGACATCAAATTTAGCTTTTGCCTTAATCTCATCAACGGCTGCTTGGGGGATATGTCCCAGTTCCGCTTGGGCTTCACAGACAGCAATTTCTACTTGCAGCCAAGTCTGAAACTTATAAGCATCCGTCCAAATTTCGCCCATTTCAGGCAGAGTATAGCGTTCGATCACGAGTCCGTCACTTGAATACAACTACCTTATTGTATCAGGGCGTGGGGGATTGGGGGATGAGGGTATGGGGGACTGGGAGACGAGGGGACTGGGAGCAGGGGAGCAATGGTAGGTTTACTATTCACTATCCACCATTCACCATTCACAAAAACACTAGCAATTTTGTTCTAATCCAAGATCTAGAATTACTTGCCCTGATTCATCTTGCGCCGCCGCACTCTTGCCGAGACAGTGGCTCCATCGACTGGAAAGCCTGCAACGGTAATTTCTTGATATTGCCGCTCTGCTTCTAGCTTTTGTAACTCGGTATAGTCAACCCAGACGATACAGTTTACGGGACAAGTCTCGATCGCTTCTTGAATTGTATCTTCGAGATCGCCATCTTGACGAGACACCCGCGCTCGACCATGATCTGGCTCAATAAAGAATGTGTTTCGGGCAGTGTGGGCGCAGTGACGACAGCCAATACAAGTCATTTCATCGACATATACGCCTTTTTGTCGCCATACCCCACCTAGTTCTGGCTCGAATCCAGATCGATCTTCAGCATCGCGCAAGAAGCCGCCTAGTTCTGGCTCAAATCCAGATTGGTTAGAATCCAATGGTGGGGTAAAGTCACTCATGATCTAGGCACTCCAACGTTGGACTACGAGCTTGATTGAACCATCTTGTTGGTTGCGTTCTTCGGCGACTTGGAAGCCTTGCTTGGTCGCTTCAGTGACAACGGTATGATAGGCATAGCGTTGAGTAACTTGGCTCAGAAATCTGTCAACTGACCAATTTTGCTCCCAGTACTGTAAATCAGTCACTAGCTCATACTCATTATCAAGATTGAGACTAAAGCCAATATCGTAGCCGTTGGGCTGTTCGATCGTTACGGCTGCGGTGCGAGTATCACCTTGATAGCCGCGTACTGACTGAGGGCCAGCTTTCCAGTCGATACCCAGGTCTGTGAGTGCCGCAGTGAGGGATTCGACGTTGCGGATCTTGGTTTTGATGTTGCTAAAGTGTGACATGTAAATTAGTGGATAGTGAATAGTGGATAGTTGTGCTCTACTACAAGATCACCAGGTAGCCTGGGTGGTGGCAGTGGCGGTTAGTTCGAGGTTTTGGGCGAAGTATTCGGCAGTTTGGGTTTGACTGACTACATCACCTAGTTCAGATTCGATCGCTGCTGTGACTACGGTACAAGGTTGACCCACTATCCCAGTGACTTTTTCCTGTACTCGTCCATCTGGATGGATAATAAACTCGATTGTCTCCATGCTCATTGATTCGGTAAGTCCTCTAGCTTGATAGTCGATCGATGGTCTGATTTTGATGACTCACTAACTCAGAGGGATTACCATCTCAAGTTAGAAGCCAACAACTGATCAAAATCTTGTAAAAGTTATTATTTAATAGAACCGTTATCTGCATTATAGGCAAGTTTTGATTAACTGAGAAGTCGCATCAAGTTTCGTAAACTTCGATTTTTGCCAATCGGCGAAGATTGGTTCCCAAAATTATTCAGCCCAAATTGCTTCCACCTGTCGCGCTAGAGCTTCAGCTTGTGGTCGATAACTTTGGGATGTTTTGGTCGGATCTGTGCGGATCAAGACTGTGACGTGTCCCAGTTTGCGACCGATTCTAGATTGCTTGCCATACCAATGAACATGGGTATCTGGAATCAATGATATTTGTTGACGCTTGCTCAAATAGTCGTCTTGACTATCTTCATAGCCCAATAAATTGACCATCACCGCGCCACCACAGGTAAGCTCAGTACTTCCTAGTGGTAAACCACCCACAGCTCTAATTAGCTGGCTAAATTGAGACGTAGCGCAAGCTTCGATCGTCAGATGTCCAGAATTGTGCGTGCGGGGAGCAATTTCATTGACCAAGATCCGTCCATCACGAGTCGCAAATAGTTCAATTCCGAATACGCCGATCGCGTCTAGACTAATCAGTAACTTAGTAGCGATCGATCTACAAGTCTCAACGATCTCATCTGACAAATCATCGAGCGTAAATACCCGCCGACACACTTGATCCTCCTGTTGAGTTTCGAGGATGGGGTAAGTAACAACCTCACCACTGGCTCCTCTGGCAGCGATGACGGCCAGCTCTCGATCGAAATCGACAAATTCTTCGACTAAAAATGGCGTGTCAGGATAGCGATGATAGAGGTCAATCAGCGCAGATTTAGCTTTGATCACAAATGTGCCTTGTCCGTCATAGCCATTGCGTCTGGCTTTGATCACCACCGGAAACTCAAATCCTGGGGGTAATTCTGGTCGTTCCAGGATTGCAAACTTGGGGACTGGTAAGCCTAAATCTCTCAGGTAACAGCGTTGAGTATATTTGTCTAGCAGTGGAGCCAGCGCAGCCAATGGCGGTAGAAATACTGTGTTGATTTTGCTCAACCTAGTTAAATCGACAAACTCATTTTCAAAGGTAATTACGTCGCATTTAGTTGCGAGGATCTGCGTTGCCGCAACATCATCAACCGCCGCAAATACAACATCCTCTGCCAAACCTACAGCAACATCTGTTGCTTCAGGAGTTTGGATTGCTAATTTTATCCCCAATTCCTGGGCAGCACTAGCCATCATCCACGCTAGTTGTCCGCCACCGATTACACCAATTCGTTTCATTTCATCTCTAAATCTAACTCAACCTGATTTGCTAGTGAGGTTGGGCGGGTTCAAACTAAATTTCTAGCTACGTCTTGATTAGTTGTACAAACCCGCCCCTACAGATCCTTACTTACATTCGAGGGAATCGCGGGTGGCGATGCCAGTTTTGGAGTTTACACCAGTAGCGATTTTACAAAGTTCCTTTTGCTGGAGTTTACCTAAAATTGCATCGGTAAAGTCGGCTCCAGCAATATTGGTATCGGTAAATGTCGCTCTCAACATCATTGCTTCAAAGAAAACAGCATCACTGAGATCCGCATTCACAAACCGGACTTGATCTAGCAAACCTTGAGTGAGGTTTGCGCCGTGGAGATTGGTGTAGTTTAGGGTTGAAGAGCTAATTACTACCCCCGTGAGATCTGCTCCAGTGAAATTAGTCTTGTCCATCTTGGCTGTAGTAAATACAGCAGTTTGAAGATTCTTGCCTGAAAAGTCTTGCCCATTGATATCGGCATTGTCATAGGAGAGCATTGGCTTGTACTGAGACGTTCCCCCCGCTGCGATCGCTTGGCCAGGAAAGAAGATTAAGATTGAAGCAAAGAATAAGGCGATAATAGTAGGCATATTTTCCAGTGAACAGTGGTGCTGCGACCGCAAGGTGATGGAGATTGAACTCAGGCAAATTAATTTTTAGTCTGAATTTTTACATTCCTTAACATGCTCAGTTTATCGCAAAAGCACGATCGACGATCGAACCCCTAAAAATAGCAACCATTGCAATTAGACAGATTATTTTTACTCTCCACCCCCAATTATCACCAGAACTATGGTCACATTACTGATTAACTGGGTTCTAAATGCGATCGCATTTCTGATTACGCAGCGGATTATCGACTATGTTTTGCCTGGGCAGTTTCGGCTCCGAGATATTACTGCTGCACTAATCGCCGCGTTATTACTCGGTTTAATCAACAGTACCGTCCGCCCGATCTTAAAAATCCTGACTTTTCCCCTCACCTTGCTGACACTGGGGTTGTCCTCCTTACTGATCAATGCCCTATGTCTGGGATTTGTGGCCACGCAAGTACCTGGATTTCAGATCAATGGGATTATTCCCACCATTGCAGGTTCGATCGTGCTGTCGATCGTTTCTACTATCATCCACTGGTTCCACAAGTAGTAAGCTTACCCCGATTGTAAAGTCGCTATTGGGTTATCGGGTCAATTCTACTAAAATTACTAGATAGTCTCGATCGCCTGTAAGTCCGACACTACTTAAAATTTTAGCTTTAACAGTTGGGAGAAAAAATTGGTTTCTACATCTAATTTGAAAACTACAAAATCAGAAGAAATTTTTGCGGCGGCTCAGAAATTGATGCCAGGTGGGGTCAACTCGCCCGTGCGCGCTTTTAAATCTGTTGGTGGTCAGCCGATTGTATTCGATCGAGTCAAGGATGCCTATATCTGGGACGTAGACGGCAATCAGTATATTGATTATGTCGGCAGTTGGGGGCCAGCAATCTGTGGACATGCCAATCCTGAAGTAATTGCAGCGTTACATGCCGTGCTCGAAAAAGGGACTAGCTTCGGTGCGCCCTGCTACCTGGAAAACGTCCTCGCAGAGATGGTAATTAATGCTGTTCCCAGCGTGGAAATGGTCAGATTTGTTAATTCTGGCACAGAAGCTTGTATGGCTGTCCTGAGACTGATGCGCGCCTTTACCGGACGGGACAAGATTATCAAGTTTGAAGGTTGTTATCACGGACATGCGGATATGTTCTTGGTCAAGGCTGGTTCTGGTGTGGCTACCCTCGGTTTGCCCGACTCTCCAGGCGTGCCCAAATCGACCACGGCTGATACCCTCACGGCTCCTTACAACGATTTAGAGGCAGTGAAGGCTCTATTTGCCGCCAATCCTGATACTATCTCTGGTGTCATTCTCGAACCGATTGTTGGCAATGCTGGGTTTATCGTTCCTGACGCTGGTTTCCTAGAAGGATTGAGATTAATCACTCAAGAATATGGCGCACTACTAGTTTTCGATGAGGTCATGACTGGCTTCCGAATCTCTTATGGCGGAGTACAGCAGCGGTTTGGAGTTACGCCTGACTTGACGACGATGGGCAAAGTAATTGGTGGTGGCTTGCCCGTTGGAGCCTATGGTGGACGCAAAGATATCATGTCAATGGTCGCTCCGGCTGGCCCGATGTATCAAGCTGGGACACTTTCTGGCAATCCACTGGCAATGACAGCCGGAATTAAAACTTTGGAGCTGCTCCAAAAGCCTGGTACTTATGAGTATTTGGATAAAATCACCAAACGATTGAGCGAGGGGTTAATTCAGATTGCTAAGGATAGTGGACACGCTGTTTGTGGCGGTAGTGTCAGTGGGATGTTTGGCTTATTTTTCTGTGAAGGGCCAGTTCACAACTTTGAAGATGCCAAAAAATCCGATGTGACTAAATTTGGTCGCTTTCATCGCGGCATGTTGGAGCAAGGGATCTATCTGGCACCATCCCAATTTGAGGCGGGTTTCACTTCTCTGGCTCATACAGATGCCGATATCGATCGAACTCTGGCAGCAGCTCGAATTGTGATGGCTCAAATCTAACATCTAAGTAGCCCAAGTTGCTACTTACAAACCCAGCGGTTAGAAACCGCTGCTCAGATTGCAAAGTCCGCCTTCGCGGACTAA
>JANNBD010000233.1:0-6634 GCA_031385105.1 Chamaesiphon sp. OTE_78_metabat_374 | reverse complement strand
CTTATGCCTGTAGCCAAATATACATAGTAAATACTGTAGACACAAATAATTAACTCTAATACTAATAGTAATTAAGTTTAGATGTCGCGCGACCAAAAGTACTTATTATAAATATTATTAAGAAAAGCTTAACAATTCATTAACGATAGCACAGAACTAGCCAATGATCACCCAGTGATTGAGGACTTATTAGAAGACTTTCTGTAAAAGTTAGGCTTTAGACTTTAGGATTTAGGCTTTAGGGGAGACCCCAAGACCGCACTTTTCGCTCTCTTGAAAAGGTGCTCCACTTGCGGCGTTTTCATTCGGGGGTTCCCCCCGAATAAGAAAACGACAAGACGGGGAGACCCCAAGACCGCACTTTTCGCTCCAAATCCATCACCGATAAATGTAATGTCAACTTCTCTCCATTGGTTAGATCTGAGTGAATATCTAGCGATTGCTGTAGCCGTAGTGGGAGCAATCGCCGCAACCGCTTCCTCCAACTGGATCTATGCCATCGGGCCGATTCTGATTAGTCTAATCCTGAATGCGATTAATCGATGGCGATTTACCAAGAATATCCGCATTCAAGATCGATCGCTAGAGCGAAGACTCGATCAAGAATTGCAACAACAAGGAGAAGTCCTCCAGCAAGAAATCGTCCAGGCGCGGAGTTTTGCCACAGCTTTGGTGAAGCAAACGATGACAGCACAGACAAAACATCCAGCACTAGCGGCAGCAGGGGCAGCTTCAACATCAAAACCAGATTTAGAACAGAAATTCGAGCTGCACCAACAACTGATGCAGTCGATGCAGGAACATGTGGGGGGTGTGGAAAATAGTCTTCAAGAAGTAGTCAGTTTGTTGGAAAGTAGCGCGTTGACCGATCGAATAGAATATCTAGAATGTCAACTCATGCAGATATCTGGACAATTAGGCATCGACTCAACTGGACTAAATCGATTAAATTCTTCTAATCCATTTAGTCATGAGAAAGAACAAGAAGTTGACATCACACCGCTGTTGGACATGATTTCCGAAGATCTGATGTCTAGTGACTTGATGTCAGACAACCTGATTTCCGCCGAACTCAGCGGGGATATTTGGTCAAAACCAACATGGAGTCTTCAGCAGACAATCAGTGCTCATAGTGACTGGGTGCGCTGTATGAGCTTCACCCCAGATAGTCTCAAGCTGGTGAGTGGAAGTTTTGACAAAACGATCAAATTGTGGCAATTAGAAACAGGCACAGAGTTGTATACCTTGGGTGAGCGACTCAAAGGGGTATTTGCCCTGGCAGTCAGTCCTGATGGTAAACTCTTGGCTAGTGGCAGTTGGGATGAAACGATCGAGCTGTGGAATTTGGAAACAGGCAGTCTGCTCTACAACTTGAGTCAACACAAAGCCTCTGTCAGAGCTTTGGCAATCGCACCTGATAGTAAAACTTTAATCAGCGGTAGTTTTGACCAAACAATTGTCCTCTGGAGTTTACCAGATGGCACTGTAACTAAAACCATCCTCGATCGAGAACCAGTTGCGGCCATCGCCTTGAGTGCTGACGGCACATTTTTAGTCAGTACTGGCGATGATGGCATTGTCAAAATCTGGTCGTTAGCATCGGGACTAAAAATCGCCGAGTCCAATGATAATAAATACTCTATCGGCTCTCTGAGTATTAGCCCCGACTCTCAAACTATCGCCGCAGGTACTGTTGATGGCGATCTGCTATTGTGGAGAATCGAACAAATCGAAAATAGCCTACCACAGCAACTCAGCCTGATCCAAACGATTAAAGCTCACGCTGGACAGGTTAATGCTTGTATCTTTAGCCCCGATAGTCAGTATGCAATTACGGGTAGTGTCGATGGCAAAGCCAAAGTTTGGTACAAAGGTGCAGATTTTCTGTTCCGAGACAAAGCTCGAAGCATCCTCAAGGGCGATCCAGGTCGCTCAGTGATGTCAGTGGCGATTGCCCCCTGTGGCAAGCTGGTAGCCATTGGCGGTGCTGATGGAACGATCCAATTGTGGGAACAAATGTAATGTTAAAAGTGGTAGACAGAAAAGTGGGTAGGTGTTATCGCTGAAAAACGATCGCAACTGTTGCTGATTCAGGGATCGTACGGAATAATCATAATAGTGGAGAATATATTGATACCTTAAACCGAAAATTTAATTTTCAAAATCCTAAATTATGCGAATTCTAGTTACAGGTGGTGCTGGTTTTATTGGCTCTCATTTGCTCGATCGATTGATGAAAGAGCAACATGAAGTAATTTGCCTCGATAATTTTTACACTGGGACCAAAAGCAACATCAGCAAATGGTATGACAATCCCAATTTTGAATTAATTCGGCATGATATTACTGAGCCAATTCGCTTAGAAGTAGACCAAATCTACCACTTAGCTTGTCCAGCATCTCCAGTTCACTACCAGTACAATCCGATTAAAACTATTAAGGTCAGCTTTTTGGGGACATCGAATATGCTCGGACTAGCCAAACGGGTCAAAGCCAGATTATTAATGGCTTCAACATCTGAGGTTTACGGCGATCCTGATGTTCACCCACAGCCAGAAGAATATCACGGCAATGTTAATCCGATCGGGATTAGATCTTGCTATGACGAAGGTAAACGGATTTCGGAAACCCTCTGTTTTGACTACCACCGTCAGCATAATGTGGACATTCGGGTGGCGAGAATTTTCAATACCTACGGCCCCCGCATGTTAGAAAATGATGGTCGAGTAGTTAGTAATTTTATCGCTCAATCATTAAAAGGTAATCCTTTAACTGTCTATGGCGATGGCAGTCAAACTCGCAGCTTTTGTTATGTCACCGATCAAGTTGATGGCTTAATCAAGCTAATGAATGGCGATCATATTGGCCCAATCAATATTGGTAATCCTGAAGAATATACCATTCTCCAACTCGCTGAAAAAATTCGCGATCGCATTAATCCAGGTCAAGAAATTAGCTTCAAACCACTTCCGCAAGACGATCCCAAACAGCGGAAACCAGACATTACAAAAGCCACAGCTTTACTCAAGTGGCAACCCACTGTTTCACTAGAAGCTGGATTGACGGAAACAATTGCTGAATTTAAACAGCGGTTAAATGTGAATCTACCTGCTTTAGCTAAATAGAAATACCAACGATTAAAATCGTTGCTAGTGATGCGAAGTCCGCCTACGCGGACTGGCATATTTCCCGTAGGGTGGGCACTGCCCACCAGCTAGGTTTTATGCAATTTCTATCTAACTAAACATTTGCGCCCACTCACTTTATTTGCAGTGTAGCGGAGATCTTTACCCCACCCTAGCCCTCTCCTTGTAAAGGGGAGGGAACAGGATTATTAATCATTATTTATATATTATTTAGGAGTACTTTAAAATGCGTGTTTGTACAATCGGAACTGGCTATGTTGGACTAGTCACAGGAGCTTGTTTGGCACACATTGGTCACGATGTAATTTGTGTCGATAATAATCCAGCCAAAGTAGAATTGATGAAGGCGGGAAATTCGCCCATCTACGAACCAGGCTTGTCAGAAATCATGCAAACGGCCATGTCTACAGGTAGGTTGCAGTTCACTACTGATTTGGCATTGGGAGTCGAGCATGGGGAAATTCTATTTATCGCGGTAGGTACCCCACCATTGCCGAATGGTTCCAGCGATACTCAGTACGTCGAAGCTGTGGCTAGAGGGATCGGACAGCATCTCACCGATGAGTATAAAGTAATTGTAAATAAATCTACAGTCCCGATCGGATCTGGTGACTGGGTGAAAATGCTGGTGTTAGATGGGGTAGTTGAGCGCAATCGAGAATTGAGTCTAGTTGGGGCTGGTGTTAGTACACAACCCAATCGGCTGGCACCCCAATTTGATGTAGTTAGCAATCCAGAATTTTTGCGTGAGGGTTCGGCTATCTATGACACCCTCAATCCCGATCGAATTGTACTCGGTAGCAATAGTCAAAAAGCGATCGATCTGATGCTCAAGCTCTATGCACCAATTATCGACAGAGAATGCGCCGATCCTGATGCGGCTAAACTACCCGCAGTCACCGTGCTGGCGACAGACTTGGGTTCAGCCGAAATGATTAAGTACGCTGCCAATGCCTTCCTCGCTACGAAAATCAGCTTTATCAATGAAATTGCCAATATCTGTGAACGAGTCGGTGCTGATGTCACCCAGGTATCTAAGGGGATTGGTTTGGACTCGCGGATTGGGAATAAATTCTTGAATGCGGGGATTGGTTGGGGTGGCTCTTGTTTTCCCAAAGATTTGGCGGCATTAATTAACACTGGATCTGACTATGGCTATGATGCTCAACTGCTCAAAGCCGCTGTAAGTGTCAATCAAAATCAACGTACTTTGGTAATTCAAAAGCTTCAAAGCTCACTCAAAATCCTCAAGGGTAAAACTATCGGTTTACTAGGTTTAACTTTCAAGCCTGATACCGACGATTTGCGGGATGCCCCAGCCTTAGATATCATCTCAATCTTGATCGAGCTTGGTGCAAAAGTCAAAGCATACGATCCAATTATTTCACCTCAAGCGGGAACACATACCCACTTACCAAATGTGAATTTAGTTGATAGTCCAGAACTACTGGCAGAAGATAGTGATGCCATTGTTTTGATGACAGAATGGCTAGAGTTTCAGCAGCTTGACTATCAGGAGTTGGCTAAGTTGATGCGCTCACCGTTGATGATCGACTGTCGCAATTTCTTATCAGCGACAGAGCTAACTGCGGCGGGTTTCCAACACATTGGCATTGGCTGTTAATTAGTTGGTAGTTAATTATTTGGTAGGTCGGGTTTCATTCTTCAACCCAACCTACCCGAAAAGATATGTCCGTCAATCAGCCTACCTAGAAACTGAATCTAGCAACACATCAATATCGGCATTGTGATGAATAAAAGAGAATAAATGTTTGAAAACAATCTTTCCTGCTTTGTCCACCACAAACTGCGCTGGTAGCGGTGCGCCCAGAGCCTGCCCGACATGGTAACGTCGAAATCTCGCGCAGCTAGGATCGCTTAATAGTGGCATTTGTAGATCCAGATCTCGCACCACATTTTTACTCTGTTGAGTGTCGGTACTAGTAATCATTAATACTTTGATACCTCGATCGACAAATTCGCCATAGCGTTCGTTTATCTCTTTGATATGAGGATAACAGAAAGGACAATATTGTTGTTCTGTAAAGATGCGAGTAAAGTATAAGACTACTGGCTGAACGCCACGATAATCAGATAGTTTTACTTGTTTATTATTGCGAACATCATAGATTTGAATCTCTGGTGCGATCGATCCTAGTTCTAGTTCATTCTCTGCCGGAATCGGTAGTAAGTTGTCAAAGAATCGCCGATTTATCAATCCTTTGAATTTGCTAATATTAGCGTAAGTCATGGTTATATTCTATACGGAGATTTTATAGATTAGATGTTGCCGAAACCCTAGATGGTGGGCAGTGCCCACCCTACAATTCTACAGATTCTATCAATTCTCAATTCTCAATTCTCAATTCTCAATTCTCAACTACCTACTGGTTTAATTGTTTTTCCGCCTGGTTGCCAGTCTACGGGGCAAACTTCGGTGGGATGCGCTTGGACGTGTTGGATTGCTTGTAAGACCCGCAGAGTTTCATCTACACTGCGTCCGAATGATAAATTATTAATGGTAGCGTATTGAATAATCCCCGATCGATCGATGATGAACAAACCGCGCAATGCTGCACCGAGATCTGGATCTAAGACGTTATAAGCCATACTAATTTCCTTCTTGAGATCGGAGACTAGTGGATAGTTGATATCACCCAGTCCGCCCATTTTTCGTTCCGTTTCAATCCAGGCTAAATGCGCGAACTCGCTATCAACGGAGATCCCAAAAATCTCAGTATTAAGAGCCTCAAACTCAGCATATCGATCGCTAAAAGCAATGATTTCAGTTGGACAAACAAAGGTAAAATCTAAAGGATAGAAAAATAGCACCACATATTTACGACACCTAGATAATTGAACTTTCTGAAATTGACGATCAACAACCGCAGTTGCTGTAAAATCTGGAGCTGTCTGCCCAACTCTTAAACAGCCTTCGTTATAGTTGCTCATTATAGTTAGTTACTTTGGAGATAGTTGAAATGCTTAGTGTAGCGTTTGAGAATTATTTAGAATTTAGGATCGCTAACCACTCACACTTTTTGATAATTTACCTAGACTCAGATGTTGACTCTTCCCCAAAAATGTTAGCCTGGAAAACACGGCTGTATCCTGAGTCGATCTAGAGACATCAATCGATGCGGACAAAATCACACAATTACAAAATTCAAAATTGTCAGTCAGTATGGGTCTTTTAACGCATCTATCATTATTGATTACCGATCTAGACCATACGTTGGTTGGCAATGATGGATCTCTAGATCTACTTAATCAGGTGCTCGATCGATATCGTCAGACCATAGGTACCAAGATAGTTTACGCTACAGGTCGATCGCGAGAATCTTATCAAGATTTAATTACTACCCAGGGACTACTGGTACCCGACGTATTAATCGCCGCAGTGGGTACGGAAATTTATGTCGATGCGGCTGAAACTCCAGACTCAGCATGGGTAGACAAACTGAGTCACAGATGGCGAAGAGACGAGAT
>JANNBD010000172.1:0-4782 GCA_031385105.1 Chamaesiphon sp. OTE_78_metabat_374 | reverse complement strand
CGTAATATTTGTTATGACCTTAGTGAATTTTCATCTGCCTAGTGATTAGGTTAGTCTCGATGAGATGAGCGGTACTGTGACAATTTTTGGGAGTCGATCGATGAAAACTTACATAACTCGTCTACTATTAATTTGCTCTGTGGAGATGTTAATGCCGATGAAAGCGGTATCTGCCCTACCTCAGACTGGCTCTAATCCTGCCAAAATTAGCTTACCAGCCACTTCACGAGCCAATTACATTTCAGAACGGCTCGACAGCAGAATTGCTAAATTAAAGCCCAAACTGCGAAAGCCGACTACTCGTCCACAGCCCCAACCGATTATACCTCCTACGACTGAGCCAGCAAAAGCACCTAGACAAATCCTGATTTCTGACATCGTGATCAAAACAGATCGAGGGGAACTCGAACCAGCAATAGCAGCCAAAGTTCGCCAAGTCCTAACTGTCAAAATTGGGCAATCAGTTACCCGCACACAACTGGAGCAAAACTTAAATGCAGTCAGGGGGCTGGGTGACTTTTCAGCAGTAGAGATCGTACCTGAAGACACTGCAACAGGTGTGAAACTTAGCTTCGTCGTCAAGCCTTATGGCACATTTAGACAAGCTGTGATTAGGACACTAGCAGCTAGTAATAGCGTGATTGCCCCTGCCGATATCGATCGTATTTTCCAACCTCAGTATGGCAAAAAATTAAACGCGATCGAACTCAAGGTCTCGATCGACAATCTGAACAAACTCTATCAGAAACAGGGCTACAATCTCGCTCAAGTCGTTGATGTTGAAGAACTTAGTCCTGATGGCAAACTGACTTTAGTGATTGCTGAAGGCGTAATTGAAGATGTTCAGGTGCAATTTTTGAACACCCAGGGCGCAGTCGTAGATCAAAATAAAAAGCCATTTACAGGAACGACTCGACCATTTATCATCACTCGTGAGGCGGAATTAAAACCAGGCAAAATTTTTAACAAGGCTACTGTTGAAAAAGATCTGCGGCGGATTTATGGATTAGGATTATTCGATGATGTGCGCGTATCCTTCATCCCTGGCAAAGATCCCGCCAAAGTTATTCTTCAGTTCAATGTACTCGAACGTGGCAAAAACACCTCGATTTTACCTAGTTTTGGATATAGCTCCAGAGATGGGCTATTTGGCAATCTTAGTTTTAGCCAGTCAAATTTGGGCGGTAACAATCAAAAACTCAATGTTCAAGGTCAACTGGGTTCACAGAATTCGACAACTTTCGATCTGAGCTTTGCTGAACCTTGGATTGCCACCGATCCCAATCGCACATCTTACAGCGTCAGCGCATTTCAGCAGCGATCTTTATCTTCAATTTTTGAAGGGGGCAAAACTCCCGTTTTTGTACCAGGTACAACTGACAAACCGCGTCTGCTCAGACAAGGTGGTGGCATTACTTTCAACCGTCCACTCAACGGCGATCCCTTTGGTGAAAGTACGTTGCGGGGTTCTCTCGGCGTTCAGTATCAACGGATTTCTACTACCGATGCGGGTGGCACACCTGTCGCCAAAGATTCAGGTGGTAACGATCTCAGCTTTAGCAAAACTGGACAAGACGATCTATTGATGTTGCAACTGGGCTTGACTCAAGACATTCGAGATAATTTTGCCGATCCCACTCAAGGTTCCTTGCTCAAATTGGGTGTAGACCAATCCATTCCGGTTGGCAATGCCAAAATTTCAATGACCAAAGTGCGTGGGAGTTTTACTCAGTACGTCCCCGTAAAGCTGGTAAATTTTACGCCTGGTAGTCAGTCATTATTATTCAATCTCCAAGGCGGCACAGTTTTCGGTGATTTGCCACCCTATGAAGCCTTTGGATTAGGTGGTGCTTCTGGTGTTCGGGGCTATGAGGACGGCGATATCGGTTCGGGACGCAGCTATGTCCAAGCCACCGCAGAATATCGATTTCCAGTGTTCTCGTTCTTAGGTTTGGGGATCTTTGCTGACTACGGGACTGATTTAGGTACTGGCAGTAGCGTCACTGGCAATCCTGCTGGTGTGCGAAGCAAACCAGGCAATGGTTTTAGCTATGGTGCTGGCATTCGGCTGCTGCAAACACCACTCGGTACAATCAGGCTTGACTACGGTATCAACAATCTCGGTGAAAATCGAATTCAATTTGGATTGGGGGAAAGGTTTTAAATTAATTGATAATTAATAATTAATAATTGGGGTTTTAGGCTGGGGATTTAAACCTCTTGTTTTATTGGATAGGGAATAGATTAAACAGGTACGAATATTTTAATTTTTGTGCCTCGATCGATATCACTATCTAAACTAAAATCACCACCTAAACATTGCACTCGCTCCTTCATATTTCTCAGTCCAAATCCGGCATGGGGTCGATTCGGCAAAGCCGAGGCTACGCCAACAAGACTAAAACCTTTGCCATTATCGCAGATCTCTAATATTGTCCCATCGCTAATAATCGATCCGGTAATCGTAACTCGATCGGCTTGAGCATGTTTCTGGATATTTGTTAGGGATTCTTGAACGATACAATAGAGTTGATAGCTTGTTTGGAGTGATAATTGGGGAAAGCGCACATCAACAAGTATCTGAAAAGGATAATTTTGTTCTGCAAGGGCAATGATCGCTTCTGTCAGATCGAAGTTTGATCGCTTCATTGTGCCCAGGGCTTGACGGACATTATCGAGGGCTTGAGAACTAAGCTTTTTGGCTAGATCGATCGATTCTTGTGCCCGCTCTGGTTCTGTGGTTTGTAATCTTTGGGCGAGTTCGATCTGGACATCCAGTGATGTGAGCGAATGTCCTAATGTGTCGTGAATATCACGAGCAATCCGATTGCGCTCTAAATCTGTCGCGAGAGTTTCGACTTGTTGCGTCAGACGTTCTGCTTTTTGACGAGATTTATACTCTTCTACCCAGACATTTCCCAGCAACAGCACAAAAGTACAGTTAGCGATATACGACATGATGATATTAGTAATAACTCTCGGTACACTTAAATATGCATTGAGATCTCGATGACGGATTTGCTCAAATATTTCGGAAGCGCGAATACTAAAACTAGTAATATCGAGGATTAATGCAATAGCGACGATAAGTATCACTTCACTGCGAGGCAAAAGAAAACAACCCTTCAAGAAGAATACTAAATTTAGGCTGTACGTTGACACCTCAAAATAATTAGAGATTGACAGAACAACTATTGCTAATAGAAGATAAATTCGCCGCTGCAATAGCGATCGATCTATTGGTAGAATTGCAATAAAAGGAAAAATAGCTATAGTAGACAAAGCAATTTTAAAAATAGCTGATGATGAATTTCGTAGCTGTGGATCCGTGAGGTTGAACCACAGACTCACGACCAAAATTGATACCTCAACAATAAGTAACGATTTTCGAGTGCTGGGCGAAATTGCAGGCAGGATTTTCATCAGTGATTAATTGATTGTTGTTGCGATTTTAATTGGATAGCGATCGCGCTTGATATGACTTTAGTAATATTTTCTATGACCTTAGTGAATATTCAGGTGTCTAAATTTTAGAGTACTCTGTAGTAAGCGTCAGGTGTTGTGATAATTTTTAGCTAAATTCGATCGCCAGCACTAACTCGCTCATCGTTGAACTAGGAGTCACCCCATGAAAATTTATTTAGCCTGTCTACTGCTTGCCACTAACTCGCTCTTTTTATTCATACCTGCAAGTGGGTTAATTGCTCAATCTCAGCCCCCAGCGAAAATCAAAGCAGCAACCACCGCAAAAATTATCTCCCCCGCCGCCGCCCTTAATCGGTTGATTGTTGCTGAAAAATTGGATGCGAGTTGGTTTACACCGGAATTGCTCAAGGCAGTGGACAAAAATTCTGATGTTGGTGCATTGCAAATGCAGCGCGATCTGAGCATGAAGGTGGGACGGTTTAGGTATGGTAAGTACAAGTCTGTTCAATCGATCGGTGACAATAAATATCGAGTGCTATTCGATCGAGCCGAACCCGATGCGGTGATTGTCAAACTTTCACTCGATGCCCAAGGCAGAATTGCGAATGTGGGGATTAGCGAGAAAAAGAAACCAGCCCCAACTGCCCCAGTACAGGCATCCGCAGCAATTGCCCTAGATAAATCATTTAAAACCAACACCCGCGCTAATGGTGAAACTAGCCCAATCCTGACTAGTCTCAAGCAATGGTTAGGCAACTATCAGAAGGTGCAAAAAGTAGATGGAAATAATTATGTGGGGATTTTTGAGCGCGGTTCGGCACCAGTGACGATTAACTTTAAACCGGATGGATCGATCGAGAATTATCAAATGGGTTGTCCAACAACCAAGTCAGCTTCAAAAAGTCAAGCACCAGCAGATCTTCAGAAGATATTAGCAGACTGCCCCAATCTCAAGTAGATCGATTTTAATGGACAAAACAGATTTGGATTCAACTGAAATGCACACTGCTAATGCTCCCGAGATCATTCTCATCGGGCCGACTGGGGCTGGTAAAAGTACTCTGGGTTTACTACTAGCCGATCGACTAAACCTGCCTAGTGTCTCGATGGATGGTGTTGCCGAACCATATTACAATGAGTGCAATTTTGGGATTGAAGTGTTCCAGAACTTGCGCGCCGAACAAGGGTTTCTCAAGACTCATCGCCAGTGGGAACCAGTTCGAGTACATGCGATCGAGCGCATTCTGTCAGAGTGTGGGCGGGTTGTTCTCGATCTGGGTGCTGGACACACGCATTACGAAGATCCCATTCTATTCGATCGCGTTTGCCGAGCGATCGCGCTATGTCCTAATGTAG
>JANNBD010000128.1:0-2593 GCA_031385105.1 Chamaesiphon sp. OTE_78_metabat_374 | reverse complement strand
TTAAAGCTGATGATTGGTGATTTCAACAGCGATCGCCAAGAGGTTTGGTATCTAGAAACTAACTAGCACTCTGACCGTCGCCGAGTGGTTTACAGGTACAAATATTTAGATTTGGACACTGTTTACCAGACTGATAGTTATTATTCTACCTCGTTTGTGAAGCATCTTCATAGCAGGATCGATCTAGTCAAAGTCTCCAGCAGACATTAAAATGGAGATCGGATGTGCAGTAAAAATGCCACTTAAACATGCTGACGCTCATAGACCGAATTAACCAAAAGCTTCCCCACGTTTCCGAATCACGACTTCAGCAAATTTGGGATTTAATTGACTCAGCGGAGCAAAGTCCGGCAGGGGATGAAAAGATTGACTTGAACTCACTATTCAAGCTTTCGCCTCAAGAACGCGATCAAATTGTCACAAAACAAGCTCAAAGCATCTCACACTTATTCCAGCCTGAGTCGGAATTATTAGAATGGTCTAACGAATACGTCGAAGATGACAACTGGGATGAGTCGTCTGATTCTAGAGCCTCAGCGGGGCGAAATCTGGTGGGTCAAATTTAATCCGACCAAAGGTGATGAAATCGCCAAGACAAAGGCGTGCAATAATTGTGAGTATCAATAGTCTCAGTGACGGTGGACTCAAAGTAAAATTAGTCATCCCAATTACTGGATGGAGAAATGACTTTGCAAATATTCCTTGGCTGGTACCAATTAAGCCGTCAGAATTAAATGGATTGCAGAAGTTATCAACGGCTAATCCTTTGCAGACAAGAGCTGTATCGATCAACCCAGATCGATTCGGGGATAAAATAGGCAGATTAGAAGATGATATTTTAGCGCAAGTTGTATTAGCTCTCGCGTTGGTAACTGGTGTGAGCTAATTAATCAAACAAAATAGGGATACACCCGAAGGCATATCCCTACTTTGTAACTAATCAGAAATTAATATTACGCTGCGACTGGAACTGGATAAACGCTAATTTTCTTACCGTTTTTGCCTCTGCGCTCAAAGGTGACAACGCCATCAACTAGAGCGTAAATGGTGTAATCTTTGCCCAAACCGACGTTGTTACCAACGTGGAATGAAGATCCACGTTGACGGACGATGATGTTACCAGCGCGGACTACTTCGCCACCATATTTTTTCACACCCAATCTCTGGGCGTTTGAGTCTCTGCCGTTTCTAGTACTACCTGTACCCTTCTTAGAAGCCATAATTACCTCGGATTACTAAAATTATTGTGCTTTGTCTTTAGTTATGACCGATGCGGTTAGAAACCACTCCTCGGATTGCAGGCTCTTCCTTTGACTCTAAGCAGCAACTGCAACAGCTTCAGCGGTGGCTACCACTGCACCATTGACACTGATAGAATCAATCATCAAGCGAGTTACTTCTTGACGGTGCCCACGTTTTTTGCGGGTTTTCTTTTTAGGCTGCATTTTGTAGACGATGATCTTGCGCGCACGATAGTGACGCATGATTGTACCTTCTACGGTGACTCCAGCGACCAGAGGCTGACCGATTTGGATGCTGCCGTTGTTTTCGAGTAAGAATACTTTATCGATCGAGACGGTGCTATCTGCTTCTCCAGGTAACAATTCGATATCGTAGAAGCGACCTGGCTCGACCCGCATCTGCTTGCCACCAGTCTCAATAATTGCGTAAGTCATAGATATTAATAATGTGAAATGCCGTAGGGGTAGTCTGAGTGCTAGTGCAAAAGACATTTGTGATACTCAAGTTTGAGTATGACCCTATCCGAGCGTAGTTATAGACAGCCCCTAATTATGACAGATTAATGTCTATTGAGTCAATTGGTTAGTATCGATCGGCTTGCATTTGAGCAGTATCAGACAATTGGGGAATTTCGGTGTACTTGCCCAGTGCGGACATCGCAATGCCATAGCCAGACATGACGATCGTGCCAAAGAAGACTGTATTCATCAATACTTGAGTCAGAGCTTCGATTCCAGGAATTTTTAGGAATACATATTGCAATAGCAGTTGACACAGCGAGATCAATATTCCAATCAAAATCGCTTGGATCACATTGAATCGGATAAACCGACTAATCCGAGGATTGATCGCTACACCAATGTATAGCCCTAGAAATAAAATGAATCCACCAAAGCCATTATTAATCTGGACTAGGGGTAACAATGGTGTGTACAGTTCCCGCACGATCGGAAATTGCTCAAATACGAACACACCAAAAAAGTATACATCAGCGATCGGGAGTAAGTAAGCCAAACCCCCAAAAAACCGATCTGCTGCTGTCTCTGAACTCTGCGAACTCATTCGATTTTACTCCCAGCTAAACTAGAACCTGCGTATTTATTAGGATACCTCACTTACTTCGACAGCACATTCCGAGGGAAAAATTCAGCCTGTGCCTTTAATTTATCAGTATCTGCCGCAGTGGCTGTCGCATTTTGCCCTGTTCCATCATACTGAGTCTGGATTTCAACTTTGATGCCTGCCAATGTCTTCCAATCCGCGTTATCTGCTGCGGCTACACCCGAAAAATAATTAAACTTACAGATATATTGAGGATTCGTTTCGGTTGCATCTGCGAATTGTGGGTTAG
>JANNBD010000117.1:0-3679 GCA_031385105.1 Chamaesiphon sp. OTE_78_metabat_374 | reverse complement strand
CTAGTGCTGCTACCAGCGGCACTAGCATAATCGTTTCCCACCGTGTCGCGCCTAGTCCGTAGGCTCCCTGACGGAGTTTGGGCGGCAGAGAGGTTAAGGTGTCGCGGGAAATGGCAATGATCGTCGGGAGGATCATGATCGCCAGTACCAGAGAAGCACCGAGAAGCTGTCTGCCACCTGGCTCAGTTGAGAAAAAGGGAATCCAGCCCAAAGTCTGATTGAGTCCTTGGAGCAAGGGTTTAATCGCTGGGAGGAAGACAAACAGTCCCCACAATCCGTACACGACGCTGGGAATTGCGGCTAAGAGTTCGATCGTAAATGCGATCGGCTGGAGGATCTTGGGTGCAAGAAAGTTTTCGGTCAAAAAGATCGCCACGCCCACGCCGAGCGGCACGGCAAATAGCAGTGCCAGGAAGGAACTCAGGACTGTCCCGTAGACGTGGGGCAGTGCTCCATAGATATTTTTGACTGGATCCCAAGTGCTGTCGAATAAAAATCCGAATCCAAAAGTCTGAATTGCTGGGAGAGCAATCACGAGCAATGAATAGGTGATCCAGACTAGAATCAGACCAATCCCGATCGCTAGTCCAAATGTTACGCGCCGAAAGTTTTTATCGATCGATCTGACCACATTAAATTGGGTCGAAGCTGAGAGCAATGTCTCAGCAGAATTGGGGGGTTGTGTCTTCATAAGAAAGTTGGCATTGCTGAATCACAGGATGAAAAGTTTTGAGGCTTTAGACTTTAGGCTTTAGGGGATTAGAAGTTTTTTAAAGTGCAAAATCACACCTCAAATCAGCAACGACAAAAAGTTTATTTAACTTTAGCCAGTTCTGTTTTGACTTTTGCGACTAGATCAGCTTCTAACGGCACATAACCTAGCTCAGTCGCAGTAGGTTTACCCGTACTCAACGCCCACTCAACTACAGATTTTAATGCGGTTTGTTTAGCAGCATCCTTGGACTGGGGATAGAGTAATAACCAAGTCAAACCGGAGATGGGATAAGCTTTGGGATTAGCCGAATCGGGCACCAAGAGGGCGAGATCTGCGGGCATTTTTTCACCGACAAATGCTTCAGCACCTGCTGCGGGTGATGGCGCAATCAGCTTACCAGATTTATTCTCGATCGAGGCCATTGGCATATCGGTTTGTTTGGCAAAGGAATACTCAACGTAGCCAATTGAATTTGGTGTTTGTTTAATCTGGGCAGATACACCTTCATTTCCCTTGGCACCCGTCATCCCTTTGGGCCAGGATACAGATTTATTCACGCCTGCTGTCCAGGTGGGGCAAGCAGTTTTGAGGTGATTCGTAAGTTGAAAAGTAGTACCACTACCATCAGAGCGGTGGACAAATTGAATAGTTTGATCGGGAAGTTTGGCTCCAGGATTTGCTTTGACGATCGCGGGATCATTCCATTTAGTAATTTTACCTGCGGTGATCCCACAATAGGCCGCGCGAGGCAGCTTGAGATCTTTGACTCCATCAAGATTGTAGGCAAACACCACACTCCCACCAGTCATGGGGACTTGAATTGGTTCGGCACCAAACTTGGTTTTGAACTTGGCGCGTTCTTCTGGTTTCAATGGTGCATCGGACGCGCCAAAATCGACGGTACCAGCCAAGAATTGTTCGATTCCAGCACCACTACCGACGGATTGATAGCTGATTTGGGTACTCGGATTTGTTTTGTTGTAGTCAGCAAACCATCTTTGGTATAAAGGCGCGGGGAAGGTTGCTCCAGCTCCACTGAGGGCGGAACTGTTGCCGCTTGCTGGAGCGGTAGCGGTGGGCGCACCATCAGTCGCTGGTGGGGTAGCAATATCAGGACTTTTGGGCGTACAAGATGATACGCTGATCCCGATCGATAAGGCTGTTAGAGCTGTCCAGATCGTGGGGCGCAACCTACCACTTGCCGCTGGATTCTCACTAGTTAGTTGCTCAATTTGGCGATCGTTCATCAGCTAATTTCTCCTCAAGTTTTGGCATTTCAGTTACCTAGATTAGCTAGGGCTGAACTGATCTAAATTATATTTAAAATTGACACCACTTGATGATGTAGATCGATCGACCAAATCAAGCTTAACCAGATGTTAACCCGATGGGGTTGGAGGCTTAAAGAAGCTTGGAGTAATATGCCTCTGATGTCAAAATTAGCTAGCAGTGTGTCCAAAAGCGATTGTTGCAGCCAAGAATTTTGAGGTCGGCGTGTATTATATGAACTCAACAACTTTACTCATGTTATTGAAAAATTTCGGTCGGTTGACTACTCTTTCCGTAGTCGCGGTATCAGTATTTGGCACTCAACTAGCAGCGTTAGCTGAAGTCACACTTAGTGGTGCTGGCGCGACTTTTCCGCAACCACTGTACGAGAGATACGTGAGAGAGATGCGGAAGGCTCACCCAGATATAAAGGTCAATTATCAAAGTATTGGTAGGGGTGGTGGGATCAAGCAAACGATCGCTGGAACCGTAGATTTTGGGGCCAGCGATGCCGCTATGACCGATGGCGAAATGGCTAAAGTCAAAGGTGGGGTACTATTGATTCCAACTGCTGGTGGTGCCGTGTCAGTGGTTTATAACTTACCTGGAGTTAAGAATCTCAAGCTGCCTAATGCAGTTTTAGGCGGAATATTTGCAGGTAAAATCACCACTTGGAACGATCCAGCCATTGTCCAAGCAAATAAGGGTTTAAGCTTACCCAGTAGTGCAATTAAGCCTGCGGTGAGAGCTGATGGTAGTGGTACCTCGTTTATTTTTTCCAATCATGTAAGTGCAGTTAGTTCAGAGTTCAAGTCCGCAGTGGGAGCTAGTAAGGAACCCAAATGGCCATCTGGTTTCCTCAAAGGTAAGGGTAATCCTGGGGTAGCCGCTTCAGTCAAGCAAACACCAGGTTCGATTGGTTATGTGGAGTATGAATTCGCGCTCAAGAGTGGACTTTCCTCAGCACTGGTTCAAAATGGCGGTGGACAATATGTCGCACCATCACTCAAATCTGCCAACCAAGCTTTGGCTGATGTCCAGTTTCCTGAAAACTTTCGCGCTTTTGATGTCAACTCAAAACAAGGCTATCCAATTGTGGGCTTGACTTGGTTACTAATTCCTAAAACCCAAAAGGATCCCAACAAAGCCAAAGCAATCAAGACAATGGTGAAATGGATGCTCACCAGTGGTCAGCAATTCAATGACGATCTCAACTACACTTCTATTCCTAGTGGTGTTGCCCAGCGCGCAATTCAAGCTGTTGAATCCGGTGTGAACTAATCTAATTTCTAACAATGTCATCTTCTCCAAATTTTATGCCTACGCCAATCATCAATAATTTGGCTAGGCGTAATCGTCATTCCAAGGCAGATCGATCTGATCGACTATTCCGCTATCTGCTGTATGCGGCTGGCGGAGTGTCCGTTTCGATCCTGCTGCTGATGGGCTGGACTATTACTGGACACGCCTTACCCGCCATCAAACAGTTCGGGTGGGGCTTTTTATCTGGTCGGGATTGGAACGTACCAGATCTCAAGTTTGGTGCCTTACCGTTGATTTATGGGACGGTTGGGAGCGGTTTGATCTCGTTGATCTTCGCTGTTCCAGTCGGCTTGGCTGTAGCGATTATCACTAGTGAGGATTTGCTGCCAAAATGGCTCAGATCGATGATCGCCTTTACGATCGAATTACTCG
>JANNBD010000047.1:0-6533 GCA_031385105.1 Chamaesiphon sp. OTE_78_metabat_374 | reverse complement strand
CTTTAGGCTTTAGACTTTAGGCTTTAGGCGGAAGGGTATGCACTACCTACCTTTCTAAGGTACGATCGTAGATGAATAGTAGTAATCAGACTCAAGCCAACATCTAAAATTATTGACACCATGCCCACCGTAATTGACATTGGTACATTTGTCATTCATTCGCCCCAAAGTGTTTCTGGTCATGCCATTATTGCCGGAACAAAAACACCAGTCAGTCGGATTGTCGTTTTGTACAAGCAGGGGGCGGGAGCGGAAGAAATTGCTAGGCGGTTGAGTCATTTGAGTTTAGCTCAAGTTTATGCGGCATTGGCTTATTACCATGCTAATTGCGATGAAATTGAAGTTGATTTGGCAACAGAAGACGCTGAATATTGGCGGCTAGCTGGACAGCAAAACCAGTAAAATATGAGTAAGATTTCTCTATACATCGATGAAGATGCAATGGATGAGGATTTTTTGCGGGCACTTCGTTCTCGCAATGTAGATGTTCTAACTCCAAAAGATGTTGGTATGTTGCATCGATCAGATGAAGAACAGCTTAGTTGGGCTAGAGAAAATGGTCGCGTAATTTTTACCTTTAATGTTAGAGATTTCAATCAACTCCATTCAATTTGGACTGAGACAGGTTTAAACCATGCTGGGATCATTTTCTCACCACAACAACGATATGGCATTGGTGAACTCCTGCGAGGAGTTTTGCAGCTAATTAATCTGAGATCGAGTCAGGAAATGCAAGATCGAGTGGAATTTATCAGTAATTGGATCGATTAGTGTAGCGGTTGCTCGTTCGCGGAGCGTACAGGAGGTAATCGAATCAAACAGTTTAAAGTCTTTTTGCTTCGGTTGTATATGGTCTGTGGGCATTGCCCACCCTACATTTCTACGCTGAATTCAATTTCAAAAATTAAGCCCTCCATCACATCATGATGGAGGGCTTGAGGAGAGTCGTAAGTTATAGCTATCAACTATCAACTATCAACTAATTATCTGACCCACTTCGCACCGACGATTTCGGCGAGATCGACAACCCGTTGGCTGTAGCCCCACTCGTTGTCGTACCAAGCGATCACTTTGACCATATCGTCGCCCATCACCATCGTCAGTGCGGCATCGATCGTCGAAGAAGCATCAGTACCTTTGAAATCGCTGGAAACTAGCGGTAACTCACAGAAGTCCAAAATCCCTTTCATTGGGCCTTCAGCAGCCGCTTTGAGTACGGAATTGACTTCTTCGGTGAAGGTTTTCTTCTCAACGTTGACGACTAAATCGACAACTGACACGTTTGGAGTCGGTACTCGCAGAGCGATTCCGTTGAGTTTACCTTTGAGTTCGGGTAGTACTAGAGATACAGCTTTAGCTGCACCAGTAGATGTGGGAACGATGTTCATTGCGGCAGCTCTTGCGCGACGGAGATCGCGGTGAGAGGCATCCAGCAAACGTTGGTCGCCTGTGTAGCTGTGAGTGGTGGTCATCGTCCCTTTGATAATCCCAAAGTTGTCATTGAGGACTTTGGCAAAAGGTGCTAGACAGTTGGTGGTACAACTAGCGTTACTAATGATGAAATGTTTGTTGTGGTCGTAATCTTTTTCGTTGACTCCGACGACGAAGGTACCATCTTCATCTTTACCTGGTGCGGTAATCAGTACTTTCTTAGCACCAGCATTGATGTGGCGGGAAGCACCAGCATGGCTGATGAATACACCTGTGGATTCGATTACCAAATCGATGTTCCATTCTTTCCAAGGCAAATTGTCAGGGTTGCGATCGGATACACACTTGATCGTTTTACCATTGACAGTGATGGTACTGTCATCAGCACTAATATCAGCATCAAACTTGCCCAACATGGTGTCGTACCGGAGCAAGTGAGCATTGGTGCGAGGATCTGAAGTATCGTTGATGCCTACAACTTCCAAGTTACTATTGGTTCTCCCCAACCAACACCGCATAAAATTCCGTCCGATCCGCCCAAACCCGTTGATCGCTACTCTAATCACAGCCTATAAACCCTCTTTTCCTAAAATCTCAATATCCAGTTATAAGACCAGATCATATCGCAAACCATACACATCTTTGACTTTATCTGGATTAGAATGACAACTTTTTCAATTCTGCCAAGTAACCGACAGATGCACAAGTTGACTACTACAACTCAATCAACAGGTGCTTGCAACTCTTTTATTTGAAAGGTTTCACCAGAATCAGCCGTCTTCAAAGACGGCCAAAATCAACGTTGACATCATGAGGATACTTTTGCTGGTGACTTCAAGAAAGTTTGGCTCAAAACGCCAGTGCAACTCAGTGCAAACGCAATTAGCAAAGCAAAGCCAATCACGTAACTACCCGTCACATCTCTACAAATCCCTAAAATAATCGGCGGAAAGAATCCGCCCAAGCCACCCGCTGCACCTACCAATCCAGTTACACTGCCAGTCTGATTCGGGAAATATTGGGGGACAAGCTTGAAGACACCGCCATTACCTAGACCAAATAATACCGCACAGCAAACCGCGCCTAGATTAAACAGCCAAATCGAATTAGTCGCCATCAACCAACTAGTCAGGGCAATCCCTAAAAACACGTAGAGCAGCAGCTTTTGACCACCCAATCGGTCGCTCAATACTCCACCAATCGGCCGAGACAACGTGGCAATTAATACAAAAATTGCTGTGCTGGCACCTGCATCTGCCGGAGCTAGTGAAAAAACTTCTTTATATAAAGTTGGCAGATATATACTTAGTGCTACGAATCCACCAAATGTCAACGCATAGAAACCACTCAATACCCAAGCTAATTTTTCGGTTTTCAGAACTTCGATATTTTCAGCAAATGTCTTTGATTGACTCGGTGGTTTAGCATTGTTGGCACCAAAAGCAAAAATAATCCCCCAGAATACAGCCGCTAAACTAAACACCATGAATGTCGCAGGGATGCCGATATGACCAGCTAATACTGGCCCACCGAATACTGCTACCGATTGGCCAATATTACCAGCACCATAGATACCTAGTGTGGTGCCCTGTTGACTGGGCGGAAACCAACCAGACACAAAAGCTACTCCCACCGCAAAAGATGTGCCAGCCAAGCCCATGACAAAGCCCCAAAATAGCAGGCTAGGATAGGAATGATCTAACGCCAGTGCAATCGCTGGCACGATCGTAAATATCAGTAAAATACTAAATACGATTCTCCCACCATATCGATCTGTCATCAATCCCAGCGGAATGCGCCCGACAGAACCCAACAAAACCGGAATCGCGATCATGATACTTGCTTGGGTAACGGACAAGCCCAACTCTTTTTTGAGCAGTGGTGCCAAACCTGAGATGATCCCCCAGTTGGCAAAGGCTACAGCAAACGCCATTGTCGCCAGAAATAAATTCTGATTGGCAGCAGATCGATCGGACGTATTCATAAGCACAGACAAAAACACTGAGAATATGATGTCACTAAATCAAGACCCAAAAATGGGATAGACATCAAATATCTATCCTATTTTCGCATAAGTTAATTTAGTTGATAGCCTGTAGGGTGCTGCTGCACCTGTCTTGTCGTTTTCTTATATCTCCCCCAGGAGAATAAAAACGCTGCAGCATAACACACCATCTAGCCCAATTCTCCACTAGCGTCAATTTTCGCCGCTTGAGCATTGTCCAACCCAAACGAATTTTGGGGTTCCTTGAGGAAGAAAGCACAGAAGAAAGCACAGATCAGTGCGCCAATACCCATTGCCCCAAATAATGTAGGCGCATCCGTGAGGCTGAAAATTGTCAGATAGACTACACCGCCAAAGTTACCATACGCGCCGACATTACCTGCTACTTGTCCGGTAATCTCCTTTTTGATTAAGGGGACAATCGCATATGTGCCACCACAGCCAGCTTGAGCAAATAAGGCGGAAAACATTGTCACCCCGACAGCTACAGGTAATGCCCAGGTTTTATCGATTTGATGAGCCATCAGGTAGGCAATCCCGATTAGTCCAGTTACTACGGTCATCGTCCATTTCCGACTCCCAAATTTGTCTGAGATATACCCACCACTGGGGCGAGAAAATAGATTCAGGAAGGGATAAGTAGCTGCAATCATTGCCGCAGCCGCATGTTCGAGTCCAAATGTTTTTTCAAAGAAAACAGGCAACATCGAAACCGCCGCAAGTTCGGAACCAAAATTGGTAATGTATGTAAATTGTAAAAGTGCAACTTGACTAAATTCATACCGCTCAGATGGGGCAAATTGTTTCCTACCCAATACCACATCACGATTGACTAACCACGCTTGATAGGTTTGGTAAGCGTACAATCCAGCCAATAAGAACCAGACAAAATACATCTGCTCAAGATTGAGGAAGTGCAATTTCTTTTGAGCAAGTCTCCATGCTAATAAACCGAGGGCAAAGATCAGCCCGAAATTCATAATTAACAAACCATAGAAATCTTTGGCACTGGTGACTTCCATCGCGCCATACTTCTTGGGACGCTTGTATTCTTTACCAGGTGGTGTATCAGTAACACTGTTAAAGTAAATAACCCCATAGATAGCTGTAACGACACCAGTCAGCACGATCGTAAATCTCCAATTCGCCGTACCACCATTCAAAAAAGCAGTTCCGATTGCAATCAACGGTAACGCAAATTCAGCTCCAAAAGCTCCAAAGTTTCCCCAACCACCATAGATGCCCTGGGCACTACCAATATCCTTGGGTGGAAACCATTCTGACACCATCCTAATTCCCAGCACAAAACCAGATCCAACGATGCCCATCAGCAGTCGGGCAATCACCATTTGGTTGAAATCTTGGGCTAAAGCTGTCGCGATACAGGGCACGATCGCAAATATCAATAGAATAGAATAAGTGATGCGTGGCCCATACTTGTCGAGTAAAGCACCAATGATCAGTCGTGCCGGAATCGTGATTGCTAAGTTGCAAATTAATAGCGTTTTAATCTGTGCTTCTTCTAGATTTAACTCCTTGCCAATTACAGAAGCAAAGGGTGCAAAATTGAACCAGCAAACAAAAGTTAGGAAGAAAGCAAACCAAGTAAAATGTAACGTCCGATACGGATTTTTAAATGAAAGTAATCCCTTCAGCATTAGGCGATAGCCCCAAGAATGTGACAACCAAATCGATTAGACAGTTGAATTAACTGGTAATTGATTTCGGTAAGCTTAAGTTACGGGAATGCTATATCGGAATCGGTAGCTTTTGTTACAGTTTCTTAACGTTTGTCCGATAAATGCATAATACTAATGCATTTGTCGGATGTTGTTCATCTTCCGGGCGTAGCTAACCTTTCCGAGTCGCAGCGGCTTTTGCTTTCGCCTTTGTTTTCGGTGGTTGATGCGCCGATGCACAGAGTTCGGCTAGCTCACATTCGGGACAATTTGGTTTGCGAGCATTACAGATCGCTCGACCATGATAGATGGTCATAATCGAAAAATTCTCCCAATCTGGTTGGGGCAGAAATTTCATTAAATCCTGTTCAATCTTAATCGGATCTTGATGTTTGGTTAGCCCGATTAAATTGGTCAATCGTTTGACGTGGGTATCGACAGTGACACCTTGAATATTTCCAAAAGCATGAGCAGAAACCACATTTGCTGTTTTCCTGGCTACTCCTGGCAATGTTAATAGTTGCTCCATCAATTGTGGTACTTCACCATCAAACTCCTCAACAATCTTGCGGCAGGCACCCTGAATATTTTTAGCTTTATTGTGATAAAAGCCAGTCGATCGAACTAATTCTTCAATCTCCAAAATATCAGCATACGCCATCGATCGAGCATCGGGAAATCTGGCAAATAATGCTGGCGTAACTTTATTCACTCGCTCGTCGGTACATTGAGCCGAAAGGATCGTAGCGACTAGTAATTGAACTGGAGTTGTAAAATCTAGGCTGCAAGTGGCATCTGGGTACAGGCGTTTTAATCTGAGCAATACTTCTAATGCTCTTTTTTTCTTGGATGTCCACTTGCGATCAATTGCCATTGCGCGTTTTATAGTTAAACAGTGATTTATAGTTAGTCATATTGCGATCGAGTCTACTTTAATTTGTGACCATTCTCGATCGCTCAAAGGCTCAATCTCAAATTTTATCTGGAAATGCTTCTGAGCTGAATTTGTTAGAGCGTCAATTATCTGAGCATTAGTTAACTTTGAAATCTCGCTCGGCAGATTTGTAATAGTTTCGTTAAACACTTGTTTGAATAAATCTAAATTGGGATTCAGTCTCATTGACCCATGTTGAAGAATCGCACCAGTTTTAATTAGTTGAGCACTACCAATTAGTTTATACCCGTCCGTACAAACTAGATCCGCACTTGTCGCCGTCCCAAAACAATTGGGATTGTGAATATAGCCTGTGCCTGCGGTACCATAGCCCAATTCGATATTAAGCGATCGCCAGCCATCGATTAGAAACTGACAAATTTGTTGATATACTGCCGCTCTTTTACCCACAAAGCCCGAACCAATCAGGGCGTAAGTCAGATCCCCTTGATGCAATACTCCCCGTCCACCAGTTGGACGTTTG
>JANNBD010000046.1:0-7699 GCA_031385105.1 Chamaesiphon sp. OTE_78_metabat_374 | reverse complement strand
CTTTAGGCTTTAGGAAAGGAGTGTGTGAGTTATTCGATTACTCTCACGCTCTTTTTGTTTGTGCTTAAATCACAGAAACTAGCTACTACAGTGTCGATCGATGATAATGAAGATGTGGTTATCGATCGATCTGTCCTAAATTGCTATGAATACGACTAATTTGCGCGATCTGTATCAACAGGTCATCCTCGAACACTACAAGAAACCAAAACATCGGGGCACAACGACTCCAATCGATCGATATCAGAAAGGTCATAATCCCTCCTGCGGTGATACGATCGAATTAACATTACAGCTAGATCCTAGCGGCGAACGGATTGCGGATGTCCAGTTTGAGGGCGAAGGCTGCGCGATTGCGATGGCTTCCGTCGATCTGATGGCTGGGGCAATTGCTGGTAAAACGATCAATGAAGCCCTAGAATTGGTGAAGATTTTTCAAGGGATGATGAAGGGGGAAACCGAATTTCCAACTGAGCAGCGCAAACTCAATGTGATGAAAGGAGTCGCTCAATTTCCCGTGCGAATCAAATGCGCCAACCTCGGCTGGCACACGATGAAAGCCGCTCTCCAAATGACCGGAGAGGCTAAAATCGCCGATTTTATCAGTAATGAATCTGAGTAGATAATTCTTTTATGGTGAAGAATTAGACATCTAGAGTGGATGGTGGATAGTGGATAGTGGATAGTGGATAGTGGACAGATTTGTAGGTTGGGTTGAAAAATGTTGGCGGAGCCTCTCCGTCAGGAGACAACCCAACACACTCAGCTATTCACCATCCACCATCCACCATCCACCAATTACATGACTTCAACCGCCGAATTTGCTCAATACTTTCAATGGTCAGGAATTGGCACCATCGCCTTTGCCGTCGTAACAATCCTAGCCCTAGCCCTAAAATGGTCATTCAAGTACCGATTGGTTGGTGCAACTGGCTTTATGGGCGTGCTAACGGCTGGTTTGTTTGCCCTGAGCTTAGTCCCGATTGTCCACTCCAACGTTCCTGGCGCACTTCATTATTCATTGATTTATGACAATGGTAGCGATCGAGCTACCATTGTCGTAGCTGCACCCGTTACTGAAGTAGGATTAGATGCTACTCTCCGTCAAGCCGCCGCAGATTTGTATTCCTATGGTCGATCTGGTTCCGCTGATAAGCAGCTCAAAGTTCGCGCTCGGACGGTAATTCATCCCGCGCCTGGAGTCTCCGAACCATTGGTATTAGGGGAAGTGATCCGTTCCCTCAGTGGTGGGGAGGATAGTGCCTTGGATGTCAGAATCGATCGAGGTAATCTGGCTAAAGTAGCCCAAATAAAAGCCTAAAATTAATCTAGTTTAGTTAGCGACGCAGCTTTAGTGGGAACAATAGAGAGAGTTGGAAAGAGCGATCTTGCTCGAACAATCATTGTTCGAGTATCTCTACCTTGCTAGGACACAGCATCTCCTACTACGCGCAAGCAGCGTCCGCTTGACTAAAATTTAGATAAAAGTTGGTTAACTTCATGAGGATTAATGACCCGAACTTACTTCAACAAGTCGTTAACTACCTAGATAAACATCAGGAAGCAGTTCGCATCAAAAAAATGCTGTATTGCTTGTGTACTGGTAGATGGGAAAAGGATATAGAATATTTACATTCAATTAATTTTCAATATTTAATCGAGCAAATAATCCGAGAAAACAACACGCTTGAATTATTAAGAGCCTTGTTGCAAAAATTGATCGGCACTGTTAATAAACCCAAACAATATATTGCTGTTGCCAAAGTAATTTACTTAGCAATTGGACAACTATATCCTGAATTCGATCGAGAACATGGCAATAAATCCAAGCCAGCCTCATCCAAAGTCGAAACAGCACCAACGCCATCAGCCAGGATCTCTCAACCCGAACCCACCAATTCTGCGCTCGGATCTGTTCCTTCGGCTTTTCAGCGGGCTTATGCACCAGAACCGACTCAAATAACAGATCCAGGTGTGCCATCTTCACTGCAACGCAGCTACGAGCCTCAGCCCACCCAGCAATTTGAAGCTCAGGCACCTAACGGATATGATGATGTAGACGAATCTGCATACGAAACCTACTGCGCGCCCGATCTGTGTGAAGATGACCAGTACGATCGGTCTGAAGTTCAAGATGATCGACCTACCATTCCTGAATACGATCCCTTCATCCTGCGCCAAAACGTGATGAGCAGTTCTAATCCGTTGCGCGCCAAAATAATTTTGTTGCTGATGCTCAAACCTGATTTTAACTTCAGCAGCCAATCAGTCACAATGATGCGAGACTATCAGCTCGACGATCTGATCTTGGAAGTATTAAAAAATTACCCATCGATTCCAGAGCTTGAGGAAGGGATGACTTTTGCCGTTGAGCAGCTCGTCGAGATTGAGGAATACGGCAAAGCCGCAAATGGACTACTTCAATCGTTGATTCCTGTTTATACAAGGGTAAGTATTAGAAATTAGGCTTTATCTAAGCTTTGGGCGTTAGGCTTTAGGGTGAGAAGGTGATAATTTAGGATAGGCTAATAGATGTTGACTGTTTTGGCAGTCGATCGAATTAAACTATTTAGGCTTAAATCCCTAAAGCCTAACTCCTAAAGCCTAAAGCCTAATCATATGGTAAGAACTGCCTCGACAATGCTACCTTTGGGCGTAAGTGCGCCAGCGTTTAACTTAACTGATGTTGTCAGTGGGGACGCGATTTCCCTGGATACTTTTACTGGCAAATCAGCATTGCTAGTAATGTTTATTTCGGTTCACTGTCCGTTTGTCAAACACGTTCAGACTCAACTAGCGCAAATTGGCAAAGATTACGCTAGCAAAGGTTTGGGCATCGTGGGAATTAGCCCCAACGACATCGAAAAATATCCCGATGATGCTCCAGAACATCTGCAAGCTTTAGCCCATGCGGAAGGGTTTAATTTCCCCCTCTGCTGCGATCCTAGTCAGGCTGTTGCTAAAGAGTACACGGCTGCTTGTACGCCAGATTTCTTTTTATTCGATGCTCAACGACATCTAGCATATCGAGGGCAACTAGATGATAGTCGCCCCTCCAATGGTAAACCAGTTACAGGGCAAGATCTGCGCCATGCGATCGAATCACTCCTCGCAGGCAAAGATGTAGATCCCAATCAACGCCCTAGCATTGGTTGTAATATCAAATGGATTGAGGGCAATGCACCTGAATACTTTACAGGTGTCAGAGCAGAAGATTAATTTCACCCCTTGTTTCACAATATCGTGATTAGTGTTTTGGTGAATAGTGGATAGTGAATAGATATGTAGATCTGTAGGTTGGGTTGAAGAATGAAACCCAACAAACCCAGGGTTTGCTCAGTTACAATTCAATAAAATAGAGTAGGGGGTAATTCATAAATTACCCCCTACTCTATTTTATTGAGATCGAATCTATCTTTCGGTTAACTTAGTCAACACCTGATTAGAACGTTCCACAAAAGTATTCATCCCATCCGCATTAATCCCTTTCTGAGCCATTAAAGCTAGATCGTAAATATGCTGACAAACAAGATTTACTAACTCTTGATTTGGCGAAGTGCCATCAGTTTGAATAATCGATCCGCCGATATTCGCTAAGTTCTGAATCAGTGGATGCGCCGTATTTACTACTAACACATGATCCTCTGGAAATTCAGCTACTTGTTGTTGCATCATCGCCATCATCTCCCGCATCCGGCGGGTAGATTCAGGCAACAACACCATTGCAGGTGGTGTGGATTGGGCGTTATCACCTTTAAGTGATTCTGTGCGGATAGTGACTTTGGGTTTAGCAATTGCAGTTGTAAATATTTCCTTGATCTGTTCACTGCGAGTTTTATTCGTAGTTGGATCGATGATTTCAGGCGTATCATCGGACTTAATTAAACTACTATCTAATTCTGCATCTACCCGCGAGAATTTGACATCGCTGTGTTCTTGTTCGAGGAAGCTGACAAAGTGAGTATCGATAAATGAATCGAGAAACAGCACTTCCAATCCTTGACTCTTGTGCAGTTGGATATAAGGAGATTGACTAGCTTCATCTGTTGCGTAGAACACCCGTTTCTCGTAGGTAGGTTCACTGGCTGCTTCGCCTTCGGCTGGCTCTGGAGCTGCTTTGGTGTGACGCTCTTTGTTGCGATCGAGATACTCAGTTAGAGTTGTATAAGGTAAACTTTGCTGAGTCGATTTCCAAGCATCTTCTTCACCCTCAACTACAACTTCAGGGGTGACAACCGAACTTACAAAAGTGGTGCGGTAGATAATAATATCTTCAATTTGCTTCTTGAATTTATCATCATTTAGACAGCCAAATTTGATAAAAGTACTGAGATCTTCCCAGCCATTTGTATAGGCTGCTCGATCATCATGATAGAGTTCCTTGAGTCTGTCGCCGACCTTTTTGGAGATATAATCAGAGATGCGGCGAACAGTTCGATCGCTAGTTAAGGCACTCCGCGACACGTTTAGCGGAATATCAGTACTGTCAATTACCCCTCGCAATGGTAGCAGAAATTTGGGAATCACTTCATCACAGCGATCGCTCACAAATACCTGATTGCAAAATAACTTAGCTTGTCCCTTAGTTAGATCCAAATCTGGGCGTAATTTAGGGAAGTAAAGAATTCCATTCAAAGCAAAGGGATAATCAGTATTTAGATGTACCCATAGCAATGGATCTTCTTCAAACGGATATAAGTAACGATAAAACTCTAGGTAATCTTCTTTAGTTAAGTTCTGAGGTGATTCCTTCCAAGGTGCTTTTTGCTTATTGATAACTTCGCCATCAAGCGAGATCGCCACAGGCAGAAAATCACAATAAGTTTTCACCAATTGCTTGATTCGGGCTGGTTCGAGATATTCGACCTCCTCATCTTGGAGCGTCATCGTAATCGTCGTCCCGCGCTCTGTCCGGCTAGATTCGCTAATCTCAAAGCTGGGCGAACCATCACAAGACCAGTGTACTGGAGTCGATCCATCCCGACAAGAGAGGGTATCGATCTCGACTAAACTGGCAACCATAAACGAGGAATAGAAGCCTAAACCAAAGTGACCAATAATTTGTTGATCGCTATCTTTCTGGTATTTTTCGATAAACTCTTCCGCACTCGAAAAAGCAACTTGGTTAATATATTTTTTGACTTCATCTACACTCATCCCAATCCCATTATCGGTGATTGAGAGAGTTTTCTTTTCCTTGTCGATCGCAATACCAATCGCAGCTTCACCAATCTCGCCACTAAATTCACCAGCGAAGGATACCATCTTCAACTTACCAATGGCATCAACCGCATTGGAGATCAATTCGCGCAAGAAGATTTCATGATCTGTATACAGAGATTTCTTGATGATCGGAAAGATATTCTCGGTATGGATGGTAATGTTACCTTGTTCTAGCACTGTCATATGACTATCGATCGCTGTGATGTAAACTTACCTGCATTGTATGTCGGATGGTGACTTGCAGCATTTCGGGATTTCCGTACCTCAAATTAGGCTTTAGGCTTTGGGTTTTAGACTTTAGGCTCTAGGGATAAGTTATGTTTTACTACTTAACTTTTTCAACAAATGGGGAATCTGCCCGATTTTCTTCGCCACTGGAATTTTGGCGCGTTTATAAGTCTCGATCCGTTGTTGAATCGTATCGGCGTGATGAATCGGCTTGGACAAAGTATGACTCAAAACGATCGCCGCATCAGTGAGCGGGTGTGGTGTACTGGCATGAATTCCAGCAAGATAGGCAACCACAGGTTTTCCCTGTTGCACCAGTAGATAAGCTGCCGTAGCTGCCTCTGAATCCCAGCAAATATCGCCAACAAGGACGATCGCTTCCGTTAGGGGGTCTGATTGGAGCCACTCCAGCCACAGCCGACAGGAGGAGCCAACCAGGGGATCGCTACCAATATGGATCACGATCGATTGACCCAGATCGGCTTGATTTAGTTCACTAGCAATCTCGGCAGTTAAGCTCTGATTGCGACTAATAATCGCCACCTTGCCGGGGCTAAATAATTGGGGCTGATAAATACCCAGTAATAACCTGTCGGGTATAATCACACCCGCGCTGCCAGAACCAAGAATCAAAGTATTGGTGATAGCAGCATGTCGCAATAACCGAATCATGTCCAGTGGCGGCACACCTCTGGTTACAATTACGAGCTGGGGAATCCCTGCGGCAATTGCTTCTAGCGCGGCATCTAACACCTCATAAGCAGGTACAAAGATTAAACTAGTCTCGATCGATCCTAAAGCTGTCTGCGCCTGTTCTACCAGGTCAAATATCGGTAGATTCCCTAACTGTTGCCCACCCTTTCCAGCGATCGTAATTCCCACAATTTTAGTCCCATATGCCTGCATTCGACTAATCGCAGCGAGGGTGAGGGAATTGTCTACTCCCTGAATTAATATCTGGCTATCTAGTTGGAGATCGATGGACATGAATTAGGCTTTGGGTGTTAGGTGTTAGGTGTTAGGTGTTAGGCGTTAGTTAATCTAAGAGATAAAATTAACGGTAGAAAATGTATCGAATTGATAGCTCCAAGTATCTAAGATTTATGTAATTACACTCGCCCTAAAGCCTAAAGCCCAAAGCCTACTCCTTAGCAATTGCCAACGTTTGAGCGATCGCGCGATCGAAATTGGTGACGAGTTTAATTGATAATGGGAGTAGTCCGGCTAGCCTGTCTCGATCGGCTTCTAATACTCGCCAGATAATTCTAAGATTTTGAGAATTGGGCAAATATTGGATGATTTGTTGAAAATGTTCAATCTCACTTCCGACCAGGTTAACCAATAGCACATCTATCGTACTTGAATCGCCGCGATCTCGATTGTAAATTCCGAGACGATCGAGTGCAAGCTGCATTTCTTCACCGCAAGCGGGATCGACGACAATACATTGCGCCACCTGACCCCCGCCTTGAGCAATGCCATCGAGCATCGCTAGAGCCAAACCATTGCCACTACAGAGAATGCTAATATTCCCCACATCCGTAAATAGCGGCGAGAGCATCCGTAGGCGGTTACGGACATGATCCACTACTCGCCACTGTTGAAGGTTTGGATGTCTAGCCACAGCATGACGGTTGACACTAATTTTGCCATCTAGTGCCATCACCGCACCATTGCGATCGACCCCAACCGGATTGATTTCGACCAAATCCAAATCCTGAGCCTGCATCAACAGATACATCTTCTCGATAATTTCACTCACCGCCAGCATCAAATCCCCCTGAAGTCCCATCTTTAGAGCCAGCCGCCGTGCATAAAAGGGTGAAAACTCCTCATAGACGACTACCTGCTGAATTCGATCGAGAATAGTATTAATATTCATTCCCCCATCGCTGGAACCCAGCAATACCGGACGACAAGCCAATCTGTCGATCACAATTGCCAGATAAAACTCCTGACTGGTATTGTATTTAGCCTCGGCTAAAAGTACCTGGGGATATTCACCCGAAATCGGCAAATTAAAGATCGTTCTGGCGGCTGCGATCGCATCAATGGTATTCTCAGCGAACCTAATCCCCCCAGCCTTGCCGCGATTGCCCACACTTACCTGTGACTTTAAGACTACCGGATAGGGAATCCGTAAAGCCTTGAGATCCGTCGGTCGATCGATCCGCTGGGAAGCCCGCGCTGACCGTGTTCCGTGACGAGTTTGTGAAAAAGAAACCTTTCCGCCGCAGCGCACCTCAGC
>JANNBD010000045.1:0-3892 GCA_031385105.1 Chamaesiphon sp. OTE_78_metabat_374 | reverse complement strand
GTTTAGGGAATAGGGAACAGGGGATAGGGGATAGGGATTAGGGATTAGGACGCAAGCGTCCTAGCAAATCTCACCCTCTACCCTCTACCCTCTATCCCCTATCCCCTATCCCCTATCCCTTTACATCATGTCTATCGATCGAATCTTAAAAGTACCCTACAACATTCCTGGAAGTTCTTCTTGGCAGTGGGTAAATATCTATACTCGCATGAGTCAGGATCGGATCATCTTCCTAGATCGACCGATTACTGATGGATTGGCAAATAGTATGGTGTCATCGTTGCTGTATCTAGAGTCAGTTGATAATACTAAACCGATTTATCTGTATATCAACTCCCTCGGTGATCCTGTCGCGGCGGGGATGGCGAATATGGATGCGGGGATGATGTCGGTGATGGCTGGATTGGCAATCTATGACACGATCAAGCACATTAAATCTGAGGTATATACGATCTGTCTAGGGCAAGCAATGGGGATCGCCACACTGCTGCTAGCTGCTGGTAGTCCTGGCAAACGGGCAAGTCTGCCTCATGCCAATATCGGCTTGATGCCTGCCCGTGCAGGCACGAGAGGACAAGCCTCGGATATTATCATCAGTGCTGCCCAAATCTTGTCGAAAAAGACAGATATCATCGATGTCTTCTCCCAAACGACTGGTCAATCTCGCGAAAAAATTGAGCAAGACAGCGAGCGCATGTTCTATATGACAGCACATGAAGCGAAAGAATATGGACTGATCGATCGAGTCTTGGAAAGCTCGAAGGAACTTCCGACACTGTAGATTTTTAGCCCATTCCAACTCAATCAAACATCTGCTTCTCCCTCACAACATCCCCCCTAAATCCTATGTCAATCGGCGTACCCAGCGTTCCTTATCGTCTTCCTGGTAGTTCTAACGAGCAGTGGATTAATATCTACGATCGACTATTCCGCGAACGGATTATCTTCATGTTTGAAGAAGTCGATGCAAATATGGCAAATGCGATCGTTGCATACATGCTGTATCTGGACTCCGAAGACTCCAGCAAACCGATCTATCTCTATATCAATTCCCCTGGTGGCGAAATCACGGCGGGAATGGCAATCTATGACACGATGCAACACATCAAGTCAGAAGTTGTGACCATCTGCGTGGGATTAGCGGCTTCGATGGGTGCTTTCTTGCTCGCTGCGGGAAGTCCTGGCAAGCGGTTGGCACTACCTCATGCGCGGATCATGATCCACCAACCCTTGGGTGGTACTGGACGGATGCAGGCATCAGATATTCAGATCGAAGCCAAGCACATTCTCGAAACTCGGACTCTGCTCAATCAATTGATGGCTGATAAATCGGGTCAAACACTGGAGCAGATCGAGAAGGATACCGATCGAGATAACTTCATGTCATCTCCAGAAGCGATGGCATATGGGCTAATCGATAAAGTTGTCGAAACTGCAAATGTTCGCTAATTTTAGTTGCTGCACGTTCCAATCTAGGAACTAAAATATTTAAAGATCGTCCCTATCTTCACTGGCATCAGCATGTTGAAGGTAGGGATTTATAGTAGATATTGAACAGTTAGATTAGTTCATTGCAACTACTATTTGAGCGTCAGTTGCGCTCAAATAACCGAAGATCCTAAAATATTCGATCTAGTGTAAAAATAGTTACAGAAATATTGACATTATTCAACGTATACATAAACTAAAATTACCTGCTGCTGGTACAATACACTCACATCTGTAAATCTATATGTAATTGAGATTTTTTCTACAACTTGACATTTTATAGCTGTGGTTTAAATCCAATCTTAGGAATCAGACAGTCTAAAAAATAGTACTTAATTATTAGTTAATTAATTGATTAGATTGAAAATCCGTCGCAAATTTAGAGTTAGTCACGAATCAGGAGCATCAAGAGTCGAGCTTTTCCATGAGTCAGTTTAATCAACAATTTATTGCATCAATAATCGATCGATATCGTCTAGAGCTTGATGAATATCACCTCGATAGTATTGTGGCAACTTGGATTAGGCAGTACGATCAAGCATGGATTGTCAAAGCGATCGTCGAATCGCTCCATCGAGGACGCTATAAAATTAAATCTGTCGATAGTATTCTCAGCGGTTGGCAGCGAACTGGGAAACCATCTTACAACTTTTCCCCTGAATTTGAGCGCGAAATTCTCCAAGATTTGCCAATCCTCAGCGATCTCGCAGAAACTCAGACTCCATCGACATTGTTACAGTTAGACGATCCGGATCCAGTGATTCCATTCTCGCATTTGAGTAGCGAACAGCTCAATCCAGAGGAGTCCGCACCATTTCCACATCATGATCGCTATCGTAACGACGCAGCGACTTCGAGTAGGCTTCCGCTGAGTTGTGTACACCCAGACAGACGCGCAATGCTGATGATACAGTCACCAACCCTCAAGTCTGGCGCGATCTTCCCCCAAGCAGATGTCGTTGGTGAATGTCTGCAAGATAATTGTTTGTGTGCCTCGATGCCGCTATCAATGGCGGGTTTCAAGAGTGAAGATGATGTTAGACTAAATCACACTAATCCTCACCCTAAATTTCAGCTATTTCATACACTTAGGGCAATTATCACGCCAAATAATCTTCAAGCAGCTACTCCTGATGACTTAGACCCGCCGTCCTACTCGACTGATCTGGCCTAGTTTTGGGGGAGATAGGGGATGGGAAGTGTGGTGAGTATCAGGAAAAAATGAAGCTTGCGTTCACTATCTAACGTGAGTTCGGGTTAAGGATCTATATTAATGGCTTCTAGCGTCGTTTCTGAACGCCGCCGATTGAAATCGGGGCTAACAATACAAAGTCCGCCTGTGCCTCCGGCAGGCTTCGCCAACGCGGACTAATCGGCCAGTCCGCGAAGGCGGACTTTGCAACATGAGCGACGATTACCCTACGGGAAGGCTCCGCCAACAATCGTTGGCGGTGCGGGAACGGAGCAAATATCCTTAACCCGAACTCACGTTATCTACTATCCACCTGACTCAGCGATTTCTGAGTACTTGTAGTAAGGTGAGAAAATAGGCGGGAATAGGTGCTTCTGCACTGATCAGTTCACCTGTGATCGGATGAATTAGATTTAGATGCCAAGCGTGGAGAGCTTGTCCTGGGAGCTTGACCCCGATCGATCTGCCTGTACCGTAGACAGGATCTCCGACGATCGGATGACCCATTTTGGTAGTGTGGATTCGGATCTGGTGGGTTCTACCAGTTTCGAGCTGAAATTTGAGCAGGCTGAAGCTGGGCAGCCTTTCTTGGATTTGCCAATGAGTGACAGCATTTTTACCACCTTGGGCAAGTGGTAACACCGTGTTTTTCTGGCGATCGACTGGATGACGACCGACGGGGAGATCGATCGTGCCGCTATCGACCTTTGGCGTGCCGTAGACTACGCCTAAATACTCACGTTTAGCAGTTTTAGCCTGAAGCTGTAATTGGAGGTGCTGATGGGCGAAATCGGTCTTAGCGACGACCATTGCCCCAGTGGTATCTTTGTCTAGACGGTGAACGATACCGGGACGCTGAACGCCGCCAATACTGGAGAGGGGACAATGGGCGAGTAAGGCATGAACGAGGGTGCCTGTATCGTGTCCAGCGGAGGGATGCACCACCATTCCGGCGGGTTTATTAACGATGATGAGCTGATCATCTTCGTAGAGGATATCCAGGGGAATAGCTTCGGGAATCAGATCGAGCGGTGTTGGCGATGGTATGGAGACAGACAACCTGTCGCCAGGTTTTAATCTATACTTTTTGTCAGTACAAATCAGAGTAGAACCCTGACTGTGAATTTGAATTTGTCCTTGGGCAATCAGTTTTTGCCAGCGAGAGCGAGAAAAATCTGGCAGTTGAGCTGCTAGCCAGAGATCGAGCCGAGG
>JANNBD010000118.1:0-5229 GCA_031385105.1 Chamaesiphon sp. OTE_78_metabat_374 | reverse complement strand
TGCCGTTTAATGGCGTTGATGTTGCGAATTGGTAAAGCGGCGGGATCTGCTAATAAAATCTGAGAGTTTATCGGAGTCGATTCTCTCCGAGACGGCAACACCGCACGGGGGATAACTGGAGCTGTGATCCAGTCTTCAGGTAGATTGTCCATGAGTCCACAGGGTAGCGGTAATATCTGTATTGAGCACGTACCGCCCGACTGAAGCGATCGAGGCATCAAAGGCAGGTTGGCGCAGATAGAGGGTCAAATCGCGAATAATCCGCTCGATCGAGTGCGGCGGCAATAATCCTCTTGTGCCCACAGAGCGGCTACAGAGCTGGATTGCTTCCATCCCAATTTGCTCGATCGCCGTGCGTACCATATTGGTATAGGCAACTAGAGCAACTGCTTGGGAGTGGGCTGTTGCTGGATCTCCAGCAAAGATCGGATGATACTGTTGGAGCTGGCTAGCTGCCCCCTGAAGCCAGAGTTGACCACTTTCGATCCCAAGTGCCATTCGGCCCAGCCGCTCCTCTTGGTAGGGATCTTTGGTGCGATCGATACTCTGCAAAAATTGGCGGGTAGCATCAAATAAAGCGGCGGCTCCACCCAACTGGACGGCGGCAAATCTTACCACCCCAGCCGTCAACCAGGGCTGGCGGTAGTAGTCCCCAGGTTGTCCGATTAGCGCGCTCTCGTCCAAGATTACGCCTGTAAAATCCACCTTACAGCTAGCAGTTGCCCGCATTCCCGCAGGTTGCCACCAGCTCAGATCGCTGACGGTGGCAACTTCATCCATCGGTACAATACACAGTTGCCAAGCTCCATCTGGCATAGCCCCCCCAATAAATGGTCGATCGACATAGCCGCAGCCAGTGGCAAAGGTTTTGGCACCTGTTAGCCGATACTTGCCATTACCCAAGGGCATGATCGTCACACCATCGGCTTCTTCGGCATTCCAGACTCCAAATATTTTGTGCTGGTGGGCAGCGTTAGCAAAAGCTTCGATCTGGGTAGGAGTGCCAAAAGTCTGAATTAGTTGGAGGGCGTTGACATGCCCCTCATAGATCCTCCCCACGGCTAGATTTGCGCGACCGATCTGGGTCAGCAGCGTTAGCAATTGAGCAATCGAACTACCATCGATTCCCAATCCCAATCCGCCCCAGGTACGGGCTAAAGGTGCCGTCAATAAACCTGCCTCAGCAATCAGCTCAAACTCTCTCACAGGAAAGGCTCTACTGCGATCGATTGTCGCCGCATTCGCCGCACAAAAATCGGTGACAGGGGTGATTCGATCGAGTAGATCAGTGAGTTCAACTTGACGAGCGGCTAACTCATGGGCGATCCACAATGGCTGTATCGGTAGATGCTTGACGGTCAAAATTTTCGCTCCTTGACATTAACAGATCGTAATCAGAGCACGCTTGAGATTAAGTGCATCCTGTCTAATAGTCGATTAATTTATTGCAATTGACATCACTCGATCGAGATATTTTTAATTCACAAACAGTCTGTCGAAATGAATACTTAACGTTAATTTCTGAGCATGGAGATCCTGCTGGCGGTAGTTGATTAATTAGTTGAAATTCGCCTTTTGAAAATAAACAACTATAAACTTTCTACCTTTAGACAGAGGTGACTCTTAGTGGATCTTTGGATGCTAGAACAGCAGTGCAAAATCTAGGAAACCAAGACATGGTAAATTTACACGACATGGTTGAAGGCGTGCAGGAAGATGACACCTATCCAGAAGCCAACGCATTTAATGTCGTGTCTCGGCTGAAAACTGAACGAGAGCTTCAAGCAGCAGGAAAATCCCAGCGCGCGAATTAGCAAAGTAGCCGATATTGTGGCATTTTTGGTAAGTGAAGAAGCACGACGGATCTCATGTCAAGAAATCTGTGTAAACGGCGGCGCAAAGATTTAATTAAATATACGCTTTAAACCAATGAATAATGCTTTATTCGAGCGACTATTTCGAGATGCTACTGGTCAAATGGTCATCTGGCAACCGCCCAATTTACCGATCTTAATTTGGGTATCAGCTACATTGCTAAAATCGGTCTTTCAAACTGGTCAAGTTAAACTCGTACTAGATCTATTAGCTTTTAGTTCCCTCCTCTACTGGTCGTTTCTTGAAATCACCCAAGGTGTTAATTATTTCCGTCGAGATTTGGGGGTAGTTGTCCTAATTGCTTTGATCATATCTGTGATTCAACAATTTGGTCATAATCCTCCGCTTAATAAAGCGATTTCAGGATAGATATATTATTTCGAGATGGCAATATAGAAAATCATCGTTGAGATAATCAATCCTAGTGGTAGAATCGCCCCCTCAAGATTATTCCAGCGCAACGCCAAGGTAGTCGTCTCCGCCCAGACTGAATCAGGATTGGTATCATTGGAGCCTAGTGTAAAGCGGTGCGAAATCAGCTCGAATGTCAGTTCATCGGTGCGATCTGCATTCACCGTTAGGAATACTGAGAGTTTTAAAACATAGTACTTACGATAGAGTTATTTTTTTACTAGCTTAGATAGATTAGTAAGCAGTTAGGCTAGAGATTTGGATCGGTATTCCAATATTTTTAGCTAACACCTGAGCAAAATCACACACTTAATAAACAACGGAATTTAAACTCATGAAAAAATTATCTTTGATTGCCGCTATCAATGCTGGTATCCTCGCCACTATTGTTTCACTTACAATGATGACTCCTCCCGCTGTTGCTCAAACAAATACCCCCCGCACAGGTACTCAATCGCCGAATACCACGACGACATACGAACGCGAAGATGACAATTCAGGCTTGTGGGGATTGGCTGGTTTAGCTGGTTTGCTCGGATTGTTGGGACGACGCAAAGAAGAAGATCGTCCTGCTACCCGTCGGGATGATACGCCTGTCTATCGCGATCCCAACGTGCGGTAATTTGAGCCAAACAGCATAGATAAAATATGGGCTACAAAGGCGGTACGATTCGTTCGACTGAAGCCGATCAATTCTCTTGCAGCGACACTGCGTGAACGGTTTCAGTCGTGATGAATCAAATTATTAATAAAGTCCGAATATTCAATTCGAGAGATGGTTTAGCCGAAAAAACATTTTAGAATGTAAGTAGTTTAAATTTATGCTTAACCGCATAAAAATACTATGGACAACGAAAATTCCACGATGAGAAGTACTCAGCCAAGTATGGTTGAATCTACTGAAAAATCCGAGATTTTAACTGAGAAATGCTCGACAATGAAAGCAGAAATCAAAGACGAAGCTCAGAAAATTTTTAAAGCTCATCACGGTGATGTGAGCAAAGCGAAGACTTTGACTGAGGCTTGCACCATGATGAAAGCAGAAAGCGAGAATGAGGCTAAACGACTGATTCCAGATTCAGGAAATAAGCAATAGGCTTTCTGCGAAGGTCAGGTTTTAGGCTTTGGTGCTCTAGCGAGATATCGACACAAACAATGCTGAAAAAGATTTTGTTCTGACTTTTGTAGGAGGGCAAACTATATCTTAAATCAGCAACGCCAAATTTACAATTTGTCTGTCTTTTGGTAGATGCTCAGTGGTGAACTAGGTTGATACAATTGTGTAGTCCGAGAAGACAGGGAAATAGAAATAAACATCGATTCTCCGTAAGCGCAAAGCGCAGGCTTCCGCCAATCACTGTCAAGAGCCAATTTCTGAATATCTTTGTTTAGAAAGTGGTCATACTTAATTTTAAGCATGACCTTTATTAATTTGAGTTTGAGATCGCTAATGTGAATTAATTTATCCTAATCATTTCATCTCATGGCAACTAACCCGCAGCCCAAGCCACCTTTTCAACAAACCAATCAGGATACTCCCGAAATCGGCGGCGGAACGCATATTATTGAATATTGGGCGCAGAAAACCCTATCACCTCAAGGTGCAAAGCTGTGGAAAACGCTACTCCATAAAAGTGCTTGCTTATCTTGCTCCTGGGGAACTGGCGGACAAAAGGGCGGATTCACCGATGAGACAGGCGAAAAGCTCCAACGCTGCATGAAAAGTGTAGAGGCAATTTCTGCGGAAATTCAGCCAGGAGTATCGACACATTTTTTTGATGCAAATCCAATTGCCAGACTACAGCAATTGTCGTCCCTAGAAGCCGACAAGTTAGGGAGACTAAGCTTTCCAGTGATTTTGCGATCGGGTAGTTCTCACTACGAGCGGATTTCCTGGGATGAGATTTATGAAATTGCGACTACTGCATTCCAAAAAGATCCAGAGCGAATCGCTTCCTATAGTTCTGGGCGTGGCTCGAATGAAGCCGCATTCTTGTTGCAGCTAATGATGCGGACGCTTGGTTCTAATAATCTCGCTGATTGCTCTGATTTATGCCATGCGCCCTCGACTACCGCTCTGAATGAGATGTTTGGGACTAATACTTCGATCGTTAGTCTGGAGAGCTTAAAGGAGGCGGACTGTGTGGTATTGGCGGGGGCGAATTCACCTTCCAATCATCCGCGCTTGATGAATGAGCTGATCAAGATCCGCGACAAAGGCGGTAAAGTCATCGTGATCAATCCGGTGATGGAAATTGGGCTGGTAAAATTTGGCTCCCCCGCATTTCCAGTTAAGTCGCTGATTCCTGGCTCAGATATTGCCTCACTCTATCTCCAGCCGATTCCGGGTAGCGATGTCGCTCTATTCGTCGGGATTCAGAAAGCTCTCATGGGACAGGGTAGAATCGATCGATCCTTCCTGCAAGCCCATACCCACGGCTGGGAAGCTATCCTCGCCCAAGCCCAAGCAACTGCCTGGGAAACCATTACCACTACTTGTGGAGTCTCCCGCGCCGAAATCGAAACCGCTGCTACCATCATCGGCACCTCCCAGCGAGTCGTATTCGGCTGGGCGATGGGAATTACCCAACAGACGAACGGGGTGGATAACGTCTACAGTATCGCCAACACCGCATTAGTCAGCGGCAATGCTGGCAAAATGGGCGCGGGAGTGATGCCAGTACGGGGACATTCCAACGTTCAGGGCTTTGGTTCGATGGGCGTGACGGTCAAACTCAAAGCCGAGATTAAGCAAGCCTTGGAGCGGCTGTTAGAGCGACCGCTGGAACTTCCCAAGGGCTACCATACTCGCGATCTGATCGAAGCGGCGGCGGCTGGGAAAGTCGATAGTTTGCTCTGTGTCGGTGGCAATATCTATGGAGCTAACCCCGATTCAGCTCAGGCAAAACGCGCTTTAGGTAAGATCGATACGATTATTTATCT